>JBMOFX010000229.1:0-4697 GCA_049318665.1 Ilumatobacteraceae bacterium
CGATGTCGTCGGTCGCGATGGCCACGTGGGTGAGTCAACCACCAACTCTGGACAAAGTCAACACTTCGATTCGATCTGGATTCGGATGATCTTCAGGCCTCATGGTCGACACGTCGCCGGACTTCTGCCCGGTCGACACATCCGCCGGCGGCGCTGCCGCGGGGACGACGGGCGGTGGGCTCGGCACGACACCGGTGCACTGCTCGACCAACCGTGCCGTGACGGTGTGCTCGGCCTGGTCCATCGTCAGGCCCCACGTCGCCTTCACCGTCACCCAGTCGGTGATGTACTGGCACAGCGCCTTGATGCTCGGTGGCAGCCAGTTCGCCGGATCGCTGTCGGACTTCGAGATGTTCGACGTCGAGCTCACCGCTCGCAGCGTGCCGACCCCGTCGACGTCGTTGCCGAACGCCTGTAGCCGCGACGACGACCAGGTGGAGGCCCCCGAACGCCACGCCTCGCTGAGCGCCACGACGTGATCAATCTGGATGTCACCCGGGTCGGACAGGAACACGTCGTCGTACAGCGAGTACCAGTCGCCGGCCACCACGCCGCAGCCGAACGGATCGATCTGCGCCGGTGTCAACGAGTCGCGGATCAGCACCCGGGCCCGCGTGTTGCAGCCTGCGGCGTCACGCACGTCGGGATAGCCGAACACCGTGCGGTCGTAGCTGCCGGCGTCCTGTTCGGGAGCGACGACGATCGTCGCAAAGGCGGCGGCGAGCGCGTCCGAGCCGCCGGACACCGTGGACACCGTGGTCGAAGTGGTCGAAGTGGTCGAAGTGGTCGCGGCGGTCGTGCTGGACGGTGTGGTGCTCGTCGCCGGCACGGTCGTCGAGGTGACGACGACCGAGGTGGTGGCCGCACCGGCCGTCGTGGGCGGAGCCGTGACGGCGGTGATCGGAGCCGTGGACGTGGGCGTCGCCGCGGTCGGCGTCGATGCCGCCTGACCGACAGCGACGAGCCCGAGCAACGCGGCCAGCGGCACGGTGATCCTCAACCACAGCGGCCAACGCGACCACCCTGGCGGCCGCACCCCCGGAAACCGCCGGCCAGACCCTGTCGCTGTCACCTTCGCCCTCGCTCCCGCCCCGGTCGCGGTGCGGTTCGTTCGCACAGTCTGCCCGAGGGCGGGTGGCGGGTGCTGCGATTCGCTGCAAGAGCAACGATCCGACAACACTCATCGCTGAACGCACCGGCCCCCGCCGGTCCATCGAAAGGGACGTGCCATGCCTGAGGCCTGGATCATCGACGCAGTCCGCACCCCGCGCGGCATCGGCAAGCCCGGCAAGGGCGCCCTTGCCGACATGCACCCGCAGCGCCTCGGCGCAGCGGTCCTGAAGGCGATCGCCGAGCGCAACGAGCTCGACACGAGCACCGTCGACGACATCATCTGGAGCACCAGCAACCAGGTGGGCACCCAGGGTGGCGACCTCGGCCGCATGGCCGCGCTCGATGCCGGCTGGGATGTGAAGGCCAGCGCGATGACGCTCGACCGCTTCTGCGGCGGCGGCATCACCACGTCGAACCTTGCTGCGGGCATGATCATGTCGGGGCTCGAGGACGTCATCGTCGCCGGTGGCGCAGAGATGATGTCGACCTACGGCAAGAACCGTCTGCCCGGTTCGGTCGGCTTGCTCGACGCCGGCAACGAGCACCTCCGCGAGGCACACCCGCAGCCCCACCAGGGTGTCTGCGCCGACGCGATCGCCACGCTCGAGAAGATCCCGCGTCAGGCGCTCGACGAACTGGCGCTCGAGTCGCAGCGCCGTGCCGACGTCGCCATCCGGGAAGGCCGCTTCTCGAAGAGCCTCATCCCGGTGGTGCGCGACGACGGCTCGGTCGTGCTCGACCGCGAGGAGTTCCCCCGTCCCGGCACCACCATCGAAAGCCTCAGCGCACTTGCGCCGTCGTTCGCCGCGATGTACGAGTACCCGCTCGACGAGAGCGGCACCACGTTCAAGCAGCTCGTCACCCAGGTCTACCCCGACCTCCAGATCGAGCACGTCCACCACGCCGGCAACTCGTCCGGCGTCGTCGACGGCGCCGCGGCGCTGCTCTACGCGAGCCCCGAGGCCGCCAAGGCTCGCGGCTGGAAGCCCCGTGCTCGCATCGTGGCGATGGCCAACATGGGCGACAACCCGACGCTCATGCTCAACGCGCCGGTGCCCGCGGCACGCAAGGTGCTCGACAAGGCCGGGCTCACGGTCGACGACATCGACCTGTTCGAGGTGAACGAAGCGTTCGCCGTCGTCGCCGAGAAGTTCATCCGCGACCTCGACCTCGATCGTTCGAAGGTGAACGTCAACGGTGGAGCAATGGCGCTCGGCCATCCGATCGGCGCCACCGGAGCGATGCTCATCGGCACCGTGCTCGACGAGCTCGAGCGCACCGATGGCCGCTACGGCCTCATCACGATGTGCGCAGCCGGCGGTATGGCACCGGCGATCATCATCGAGCGCATCTGAACCCGCTCCGCGGTCGGTACGTCAACTGACCGTCAAGATCCGGGCGATTCACCCGGGGGTGCACTGAAGGCCTGAACGGGCAGCGTCGATACCTTCGCGATGAGCTCGCGATGCCGACGAATGCTGCTCGGTGGCGTGGCCACCCTCGCTGCGTCGATCACTGTCGCGCTGCCGAGCGTGGCTCGTGCCGCCGACAACACACCATGGGTGCTGCCCTCGATGCCGCCTGCGTGCACCGGGGCGGCGATGGCAGCGGGCAACGTCCAGGGCTGCCTCGTCACCGGTTGGTCGGGTCGGCCCGAGAGTCGCGGATGGCCGGCGCCTCCGTTTCCCTCCCCGGATGCCGGCGGCACGGCGTCGTGGTCGGATCTCGGCATCGGCTCGAGCGGATCGCGCGTCGTCGCGGTGCAGCAAGCACTGACGGCAGCTGGCTTCCCGTTGCTCGCCGATGGGCAGTTCGGCCAACGCACGCAGACAGCGGTGTCGGCATTCCAGGCGGCACAGTCGCTGCCCTCGAGCGGCGTGGTGGACGCCGCGACCGCGGGGGCCCTCGGCATCCTCGCGAGTGCACCGGCCACGTTCCCGCCTGCAGGGTGGAGTTGGTTGGGCTGGGCCTACAACGGGTCGGCGGCGCTCGCCGGCTGGGAGTCGCAACTGGTCCGCAACCGGGTCGCGATCGGTCGAGTGCCGGTCGGCGGCATCCGGTCGATGCCTGATGCACAGCCGCTGTTCGAGGGATTCATCCGCGAGATCGTGGCGGGTGGCTACCGCATCAACGACTTCGGCAACTACGCGTTTCGATGCACCTCCAACAGTCGCAAGTCGTGTGAAGGCCAGACGATCGATCAGCTGTCGAACCACGCGTACGGGTTGGCCGTCGACCTCAACACCACCGCGAATCCCGAGCTCACCTACTCGGGTATCAATGGTGCGACGGCGTGCTCGACCCCGATCCGGTCGGACATCCCGATGTGGGTGGTGCGGGCCGCTGAGCGGTGGGGTCTCTACTGGGGCGGTTACGGATGGAACGGCGGCTGCAGCACGCCCACGCAATGGCGAGCCAGCATCTTGCGCGACACGATGCACTTCGAATTCCGTGGCACACCTGCGATCGCTCGGGCCATCGCAGCGCGCAACGCGTCGGGCACGTTCATCCCCGACTCGAACCCGAACGCGAACTACGCCGCGATCACGCCGGTGCGACTGCTCGACACCCGAGGAGGGAACTCGACCGTCGACGGCCAAGGAGCCGGTGCCGGGTCGTCGTCGACGGGGTCGGTCGTCGAGGTGACGGTTGCCGGCCGTGCCGGCATCCCGGCCGAGGTGACGGCCGTGGCACTCAACGTGACGGTGACGGGCACGCAGGGTGCGGGGTACGTGACGGCCTTCCCGTGTGGGACCCCGCTTCCCCCGGCATCGAACCTCAACTTCGACGCAGGTCAGACCGTGCCGAACCTGGTGGTGGCCAAGGTCGGTGCCGGCGGCAAGGTGTGCCTCTTCACCTCGGCGGCGACGCATCTCATCGTCGACGCGAACGGCTGGTTCCGCGCATCGGCAGGCCTCGCCGCCATCGACTCTGCGCGCGTGCTCGACACGCGCAGCGGTGCATCGGTCGGAGCCGGTTCGGTGACTGCGATCCCCGTGGCGGGCGTGGCCGGGGTGCCGGTTGGAGCGGCCGCCGTTGCGCTGAACGTCACTGCCACTGGCGCCGAGGGAGATGGCTGGGCGGCGGTGTTCCCGTGCGGCACGCCGACCCCGACGGCATCGAACCTCAACGTCGGTCGCGGTCAGACCGTCGCCAACCTCGTGGTCGCGAAGGTCGGCGGCGATGGCACGGTGTGCGTCCTGACGTCGGTCGCCACCCATCTCGTGGTCGACCTCGGCGGGTGGCTCTCCTCGTCGGCCACATACGGTCCGCTCAACCCGGCCCGTCTGCTCGACTCACGACCCGGAGCGCCCACGATCGACGGTGCGGCCAGCGGAGCCGGTCTCCGTCCCGCGGGCTCGGTCACCGAGCTCGTCGTCACCGGCCGCGGCGGCGTGCCGAGTGACGCTGCTGCCGTCGCGTTGAACGTGACGGTCACCGAGGCGCAGGCCGACGGGTACGTCACGGTCTTCCCATGCGAGGCGGCGCTGCCGGGCTCCTCGAACCTCAACTTCCGACGTGGTCAGATGGTGCCGAACCTCGTGATCGCAAAAGTGGGCACGGGTGGACGTGTCTGCCTGTTC
>JBMOFX010000230.1:0-4687 GCA_049318665.1 Ilumatobacteraceae bacterium
CAACCCGACGTTCCGTGGACTCAGCTTCTTCGTCATCTTCCCGTTGCTCGTGCAGCTGCAGATGTTGTTCGGCGGCCGAAGCACCGGAGCAGGCGACGATCGGCCACGCGCCGCTGCGGCCGCAGGCGAGGCACACGCATGGGCGACCGGCGATGTGGGCCAGATCCCTGCCGGACTCGTGCCGTCGCCCTGGCTGCGCGCCCACCAGCAGCTGGGCCACGGCCAGCCCGACGTCGCCCGCCAGGTGCTGCTCGCCGACTTCAGCGAGACGCACGCCCCCGACTGGTGGCCACCCGAGACGGCGCCGCCCGAGCAACTCCGTTCACTCGTCGCACTGCTCCCCCGGCCGCTGCCGACCGGACGCGTCTACAGCGAGCACGCGTTGGCCACGATCCTGCTGCGCATCGGCGAATTCGACGACGCGGCGCGCTACGCAGCTGCGAGCTTCGACAAGGTCCGCGCACCCGCGATGGCGATCACGGTGGCTCGTGCAGCTGGCGGTGCGGGCGACCCGGCCACGGCCGTCGGCTGGCTGCACGCCGCGCTCCAGGCGGGCGCCGACGCCGACGTGGTGGCGGCCGCGATGGACGGGGCGTCCGAACTGGCGCCGCTGCGCAGCGATCCGCGATTCACGCAGTTGCGCGCCGTCGTCGACGCAGCTGCCTGATTACGGCTGCGCGCCGAGCGCCGACCGCTTCACATAGGCCAAGGCGCGTGCACCGACGACCGACGTGATGACGCCGATCTCCGCACCGTCGCGCAGCACGGCTTCACCCGCGGCTGCGCCAGCGGGCACGTCGACGACCTGGAGCAACCGCGGGGCCGAGGCTCCCCTGCTGTCCATTCGCTCGACCAGCTCCTGACCCGGGTAGCAGCCTTTGGTGAAACTGACCGCGGCGCTGGTGATGCCGGTCTCGGCGGGAATCGTCTCGCCGGGCACGATCTCGCTGCCCATCGCAGGCCAGGCAGCCTCGATGCGTGCCGCAAGAAACTGCTCGGACGTGCCCGGTTCGACGCCGGTCGGAGCCACGACATCGACGCCAAGCAGATCGGCGCCGTCGCCCCACGCGACGAGGCCCTCGTGCGCTTCGCCCCGGATCGCGATGCAATGCCAGTCGAGTGGCGAAATGTCGGCCTTCACGCGGATCTTGAACCGGTTGAGACGAGCAATCATCGCCTCACCGAAGCCGGCATCGGTGTCGAGCACGAACGACTCGTCACCCGTGCGCCATACGCGCAGCAGCACGTCGTTCTTGCCCGTCGGTTGGAGGACGAACGACCACAGCGAGCCACCCACGGCGAGCGGCCGCAGATCGTTGGACAACTGCGACTGCAGGTAGGACGCGGCATCGGCACCCGCGACCTCCACCACATCGCGAGGAACCGCATACCAGAACATGCCGACAGTCTTACCGCTCACGGCCGTGCAACACTGCGGCATGGCCGATATCGAGCGCCTTGCCACGTCGACGTCAGCGGGTATGCGTCGCACGCTCGGCCGCCTCGCCAAGCTTGCCTCCGCCACCTTGCTCGTCACGGCTGTCATCGGTCTCGCCACGTTCGCCACGGGCTGGTGGGTGTTCGACGGCCACATCGGCTGGATCATCTTCGGCGGCATGCTCTGCATCACCCCGCTCGCTGCCGCGATCGCGGCGTTCTGGTTGGTGCGGCTCACGCTCCGCTCGATCGGCGGGCTGTTCGGCGACGTCCAGCGCTACCTCATCTCCAGCCCGCAGACCGACGGCGTGCTGATCGACTACGACTCGGGCATGCCACTCGGCAAGCAGGCACGTAGCTACGGCGGCCTGCGCGAAGAGCTGCATGCGCGAAGGTTCGAACTCCCCGCGCTCTATGCCGGAGTGCGTGCGATCACGGGTGTGCCAGCTCTCGCCGCAATCTCGGTGATCGGCACGCTGATCGTCGGGGCAATCGGCACCATGATGCTCCTCATCGGCCTGATCGGCTGAGCGTCGCGGTTGCCACCTGCTCCTCGGGCGGGCGGACGTCGCTGAACACGCCCGTCGGGGTGCTGGCTCAGCTGGTTCGCTCCGCGCGGCGTGCCGTCATCAGCCGGGCTGCTGGGACGGCCGCGAGCAGTGCGGCTGCCTTGTTACGGCATTCGAGGTCTTCGTCGTCGGCAACGCTGTCGGCCACGATGCCTGCGCCTGCTTGGAACGATGCTCCGTGCGGTCCGGCGAACATCGTGCGGATCGCAAGCGCGGTGTCGAGGTTGCCGCTGAAGTCGACGTAGCCGACCACGCCCGCATAGGGGCCACGCTTCACCGGTTCGAGCGCGTCGATGATCTCCATCGCGCGCACCTTCGGCGCGCCGCTCACGGTGCCAGCGGGGAGCGTGGCGCGCAGCACGTCGATCGGGGTGCGACCATCGAGCAACTCACCGGTGACCTGCGACGTGAGGTGCATCACGTGGCTGTAGCGCTCGAGCGTCATCAGCTCGTCGACGTTCACCGATCCGTACGACGCGACGCGGCCCACGTCGTTGCGCGCGAGGTCGACCAGCATGATGTGCTCGGCCACCTCCTTCGGATTCTCCCTGAGCTCGCTGGCCATGCGACGGTCGTCGTCGTCGGTGCGGCCACGGCGGCGAGTGCCGGCGATCGGGCGGCTCACCACTTTGCGGCCGAGCACCTGCACCATCGGCTCGGGCGAGCTGCCCGCGATGGTGATGCCCGGGTTGCGCAGGAAGTACATGTACGGGCTCGGGTTCACCTGCCGCAGCACGCGGTAGAAGTCGAACGGGTCGGCATCGAGCTCGATGTCGTAGCGCTGTGCGAGCACCACCTGGAAGATGTCACCCGCAAGGATGTGCTCCTTCGCAACTTCGACCGCGCGCTGGTACATGCCGTTCGGCATCGAGCTGCGCACCTCGGGCATCTCCTCACCCGGCTGCGGCGGCTCGACCGGGGGCGTCGCGAGCGGGACCGCGAGCTTGTCGACCGCTGCCTCCACACGCCCGATCGCCAAGTCGTACTCGGCGTCGATGCTCGCAGCGTCCATGTCGAGCACCGGCACGCTCTCGATGAGGTACACGCGCTGACGCCAATGGTCGAACGCCGCAAGCGAGCCGATGATGCTCATGACGGCGTCGGGCAGGTGGCGATCGTCCGCCGGGACGTCGGGCAGACGCTCGACTTCACGCACCACGTCGTAGCCGAGGAAGCCCATCACGCCGCCCTGGAGCGGGGGCAGGTCGGGCATGATCGGCGCACGATACGCAGCAACGATCGCGTCGAGCGCCGCGAGCATCCCGCGGTCGAAGGGGATGTCGGCGCTGAGGTGCTGGCCGGTCTTGGTGATGAGCCCATCGCGCAGTTCGAGCGTGGCCACCGGGTCGTGGCCGACGAAACTGAACCGACTCCACCGTTCGCCGTGCTCGACCGACTCGAGCAGGAAGCCATCACCGTCGCCCACCAGTTTGAGGAACGCCGACACGGGGGTCTCGAGGTCGGCGAGCAGCTCGGTCCACACCGGCACGACGGTGTGCTCGGCGGCCAAGGCGTGGAACTCGTCGCGGCTCGGCCGGATGCGCAGATTGGTCACGACGCGTCGCCCGCGGCGTCGCTACCGAAGCGACGGAAGAAGCACGAACGCGCCCCGGTGTGGCAGGCCCCGTTGCCGTCTTGGATCACCTTGAACAGCAGGACGTCGGCATCGCAGTCGTAGTAGGCCTCCTGGACGTACTGGCCATCGCCGCTGGTGTCGCCCTTGCGCCACACCTCTTGGCGGCTGCGGCTCCAGTAGACCATTCGCCCCTCGTCGAGCGTGAGCTGCAGCGTCTCGGCGTTCATCCACGCCACCATCAGCACGTCGCCACTGGCGACATCTTGCGCGATGGCCGGCACGAGCCCGTTGGCGTCATACCTCACCGCCTCGATTTGCTCGGGCGTGGCTGCGATCCGGACACCGCTGGGCATCACCCCATGCTACGACCAACCCCATCCCCCACCCGAGTCCCTTTCCCCCACCCGAGTCCCACGACGCCAACCGAGTCCCCCACGCGCACCCGAGTGCGGTGGTGCACCCGTCGCGCGCCGAGACCCTCGGTCGAGCTAGAGGTAGAGGCCGGTGCTGGCTTCGATACGCGATGCGGCCACCGCGTGGATGTCGCGCTCACGCAACATGATGTAGTCGGTGCCGCCGACCTCTACCTCGTAGCGATCGTCGGGGCTGAACAGCACCCGGTCGCCGACCTCGGCTGTGCGCACGTTCTGACCGAGCGCGACCACCTCCGCCCACACGAGACGCTTCGAGATCTGCGCCGTGGCGGGGATGAGGATCCCGCCCGTCGAGCGCCGTTCGCCGTCTTTTTCCGGGATGCGGACCAGCACCCGATCGTTGAGCATCTTGATCGGCAGCTTCTCGTCCACGGCCATCGTCGCAGGGTACCGTCGGCCGATGGCGATGGACACGCACGAGATCAGCCTGGTCACGCTCGACGGACTACGCCTCGACGGCGACCTCGCCGTGCCGCTGGGCGAAGCACCGCTTGCCGGTGTCGTGCTGTGCCACCCCCATCCCCGCTTCGGCGGCGATCGCCACAACGCCGTGGTGAACGCGCTCTTCACCGGACTCGGCGAGTCGGGCGCAGCGGTACTCCGGTTCGACTTCCGTGGGGTGAACGGCAGCGAGGGCGAACACGACGACGGCATCGGCGAACGACTGGATG
>JBMOFX010000231.1:0-4623 GCA_049318665.1 Ilumatobacteraceae bacterium
GATGAGCGAACGACTCACCCCGGCACCGGTGCCCTTGAGGAACGGCGACACGCCGGCATGGCAACTGTGGGCGCAGGTCGCACGGCTCGCCCAGCACTTGCAGCCAACCGACTGGGTGCTCGTCGGCGGACAGATGGTTGTGCTGCACTGCCACATCGCCGGTGTCACGCCTGGGCGCGCGACGATCGACATCGACATCGTTGCCAATGTGCTCGTCAACCCGAACGCTCTGTCCGCCTGCCGGAACGCTGCAGCTGCTCTCGATCTCGAACCGCAGCCTTCGGCGAACAACCGTCGGCAGCACCGGTTCCGCAACGACAATCTCGTGCTCGACGTAATGGTTCCCGATCACATGCCCAAGCACATGCTGTTGCGCATGGCAGGCCGCGAACCGGTTCCGATCGCGGGCGGCTATCGGGCGCTGCAACGCGCTGCACAGTGCGACATCAGCACCGAAGCCGGCGAGGCGATCGTGCCCATCCCCGACTTGCAGGGAGCGTTGGTCCTCAAGGCCCGTGCGTACATCGCCGACAGCCGCGACCGTGGACGACACCAATTCGATCTCGCCCAGCTGTGCGCTGCGATCGACGACCCGATGACGCTCGCTGGCACCTTGGACAACAAGGAGTTGAGAGCGCTTCGCAAAGTCCACATGCCGCTGGCCGTCACGCAAGACCCATGGCTGCGCCTCGACGCAGCATTACGGCCCGACGCCGTCGAGGCGTGGGAGACGCTCACTGCTGGCACCACCCAGGGTTGAGGACAGCGCAGGGCTGCTTCGACGCACCGCGTGCCGCGATCGTGCTCTGGGCATGGGGGCGGTCCTCGCTGCTGCGGGGCGTTGACGACTGCCAGAGCTAGCGGCTGTCAACCGGTCAGGCAAGTGGGTCTGCGGGGCCACCGACCAGTTCGCCGCATTCATCGAAGCGATGCTTCGCCTCGGAGTCCCAGAAGAGCAGACGGTCGGCCCGGAGCCGGCCGACGATCGCTTTGCTCGTTTCGGTTGCCTTGACCGACAGCACGACCACCAGGAGCCCGGTCGTGCGCGTCATCAGGGCGTAGGCCCACTCGGCTGCCGTCGATGCGCCCGGCATGGTCGACCTGGTCGACCACACCACCAACGGCCGCTCGAGGCCCTTCACGCCCCGGATGGTGTCGCGCTGGATTCGGTACCCCTCGAGGCAATTGGCGACAAGGGCGTTGCTGAGCATTTGTGTTGCGAAGTCGTCGCCTTCTGCTGCCCAGGCGATCCGCTCGCTCATCGGGCGTTCGTGCAGCAGACCCCGGTATGCCGCGCACACCTCCCGGAACTGTCTCTGGATGGAGTCACTCGGACCAGCGAGAACGATCGGTCGCACGCCCAGTACTGCTGACTTCACCGCATCCGGCTCGACCAGGTCGACACCATCGGGTTGCTCCCCGTCACGCAAAGCTGCTTTGCCGATTCGACGTCTCTGGTCGCCAATGGCGGTTGCGAGTGGTGCTACGGCCTCGCAGACACGGATAGGAAGCCGGTACGAGCCGTCGAGCGCATGAACCTTCCAACGAGCGCTGCCCAGGGATCCGGGTCGGCGATAGCTGGCCCCGATGTGGCCCGCCTGGGCTTCGTCACCGAAACACACGATCTGTTGCGGGCTGTCCGTGAGCCGGACAAGCAGCGAGAAGTCGGCTCCAACCATGTCTTGACACTCGTCGACGAAGATGTGGGAGAACGTGCGTGTGGGTCGCTTCGCTGCGAGGGCCAAGATCCTCTGGTCGACGAATGCGGGGTTTCGTTGCTCGAGTAATCGCCAGATGACTCGTCGTGACTGGGCGGTTGGCCGATGTGGTCGTCGCGTCCGCTCGACCTGGAGGTACTTCTCCAGGGTCGTTGCCTGTAGGCCGTACACGACCGTGCGAAGCTCCTCGTCGAGGAATCGGGCCGTTACATACGGCTGGCTCTTGAGCAACGCGGCGATGTCCGGGTCATCGGCACAGCGTGCGAGTACTGATTCGAACTCCTTCTCGCCGCTCGAAAGGTCTTGATGAGGCACGGAGAAGAGTCGACTCGGAACTTTGTCCCAGTTGAGGAACTGGACCGTCCATCCGGAAGGCGACGTGAACAGCGTTTGACCTTCTGTCTTCGGACTCCGATTTGGGGCGGTCTCGAATCGTCCGATCGACTGCTCGAACCAATCGGCCAGCTGATCGATCACCTTCGTGTTGAACGTGGTCACCAACACGTCCGCTGTTGAACGCCGTTGCCGCAGGGTTGCCACGAGTCTCTCCACGAGCACCCTGCTCTTCCCGCTACCGGCAGAGCCCACGACCATGGTGAGTCGATTGTCGGGTCGTGCTGCGGCGGCTTGGTCGTCGTCGAACAGCACTGCTGCGGGATCGTCCAGATGGAGCGACTCCGTCCGGGTGTCCGTTACCCGGCATCGGATGATCCTGGTGCCCCAGCGCTGCCAGTCGGGAACTGCATTGCCAAGCGCTCGAAGCCGGGGTTCGACAAGGTCCGAATACAGCCGACGCCGGAGCAAGCCGATCTCGGCGCACGGCCCACTCCACAACGTCGATGGTGGCACCTCGGCGATGCGTGCCCAGCCGCCGGAGGATGCCATGGCCGATACGGCGGCTTCGAAGATGGACGCCTTGCCATGCGACCCCATCGTCACTACGTCGGTTGCGCCGAGTCGCTCTGACGTACGAGCGAACAGCTCGCCGACCCGCTGACTGCGCTTCGAGTCAGAGTCGTCGAACAGAAATCCTGCGACAACGATCGGTGCCACCAGTGGGCTGGAGGCCGAAGCCCATGAACCGAGCACCCACGTCACGTCCACAGAGGCGGCCCCGACGAGTTCGCTGCCGTTGCAGCCACGCCACAACGATCGAGCCGCGTCGAGCATCACGCAGGACGCTTCATGAGCCTGCACTCGGATTCGCCTCGGCCGGAACCCGCAGTTGAGACGTGCCGTCTCGAGTGCCGCCAAGGCCCACAACGTCGCACCAGTACCGGTACCGAGGTCGACGAAGTCGAGATCGGCGGAGCTTGATTCGTCGAAGATCGGGAGGAGTGCTTGCACGGCATCGTGAGTGCGGCGTGGGTGGTACCAGAGCGCATACGAAACACCCATCGTGGGCCGGTCGTAGTTGCAGTCGCTTCCGTCGGAGAGGTGAAGGAGTTGCTGCAGCGCCTCCTGTCGCTCATAGGTGGAGTGTTTCCGGACTGCCTCCACCAATGGCTCGAGCGCTGTCACCAAGGTCTGCTCGAGGAGTGGCTTCAAACGAATCAGTTCCGTCCGAAGTGCTCCCCCGTCGATCATGCTGGAGCGAATCCTTCACGTCCCTCGGCGAGCGACGGAAGGCGGTCGCGGAGCACCTTCACAGCAGCCCTGTATCGGTCCTCGTCCCAACCCATTTCCTTGGTGAGCCTGAGCGCTTCGTCTCGTGTGCCGGCCACGAATCGCCCGCGGTCGGCGTGAAAGGGCTGGACGACGAAGTGTTGGATTCCGGTTGCTGCCAGGCTGTCGGCGAATCCGTGTGCATCGTCGAGCGGGAGTAGCGGGGTCATGGTGATGCTTGCGGGAATTCCGGCCTCGTGTACCCGTGTGATGGCTGCGAGCCGTCGACGATTCGTCGGGCAGCGAGGCTCGAAGGCACGCTCGACTCTCCTTGAGTCGGTTGTCACGGTCATGTTCACGCGAACGTGCTCGAACCGCGAGAACAGGTCGATGTCGCGGGTGACCAGCGTGCTCCTGGTTTGCACGACCAGTCGCACCCCGCGTTCGGCAAGTATCGGTAGCAGTGAACGCACCAAGCCGAGTCGCCGCTCGATGGGCTGGTAGGGGTCGGTGACACTGCTCATGTACACGCGTTGGCCAGTGAGGTCGGTCCTCATCCGGCGGAGCAGTCGCTCGGCGTCGGTCTTGGCGCGCACCCAGTTGCCCCAGTCGGCTTGGTCCTCTACCCGTCGCGCAAAGAAGGCGGCGTAGCAGTAGCTGCAACCGAACGAGCAGCCTGCGTAGGGGTTGAGCGTGTAGTCGTAGTCGGCCATGAAGCCACTGGCCCTGGTGAGAATCGACGACGATGTCGACTCAGTTATCACTGCATGTCCTAGACGGATGGGCCACGACACCGCTTCGCCTACCTCTGGCCCATCGTCGGCGGAGAAAAGGTCGGGTTGGTGGACCACATCTCGATCGTAGTTTGAATTGTCGAGGAGGGGTCACGCTAACGAGCGCGCCCGATGCTGGGTCCCTACCTGGCCTACACAAACACTCTTTCCGGGATTTGGTACTGCCTGGCAACTACCGGACAACTTGCTGAACCGAGCGCACCTCAATGCGTAAAGCCTGGTTCGTTGGTTGAGGCTATTGCAGCAACTGGGCCAACCATTCACGTGGGTAGTCCCGCAGACCCATCTTTAGATGTGAATCTGGCAGTTCGAGGTATCTGTATTCTTCCGGTACTGCTCGCTTGATGAACAGCCTCGTGATCCGCATGGAGGGATCCTCGTATGGTCACGTACAGATATCGCCGTCCAGAAGATGTGCTGCCGAAACAACGGAGTGCCACCTGGTCCAAGCTTCGACCCTTGCTCCGCCAGGGGCGACGGGTCCTCATGTCCGCCGAGGTTCATCA
>JBMOFX010000232.1:0-4618 GCA_049318665.1 Ilumatobacteraceae bacterium
AGTGGGCCGAGGCGATGGGCTGCGTCGGCATCCGCGTCGACAGCCCCGAAGAGGTCCAGCCGGCCATCGACAAGGCCAACTCGATCAACGACCGCCCCGTCGTCATCGACTTCCGAGTCGATGCTCGCGAGAAGGTCTTCCCCATGGTCCCCGCCGGGTCCAGCAACGACGACGTCTTGCTGCCGGCCGAACAGGAAGAGCGCCGGAGCGCACTGCGATGAGTCACATCAACCACCACATCCTCTCGGTCCTCGTGCAGAACCGGCCCGGCGTGCTCGCACGGGTTGCCGGCCTGTTCGCACGCCGCGACTTCAACATCTACAGCCTCGCGGTCGCGCCGGCCGAGGAGCCGGGCTTCAGCCGAATCACGATCGTGGTCGACGTCGAGTCGACCCCGCTCGAGCAGATCACCAAGCAGCTGTTCAAGCTGATCGAGGTCGTGAAGATCAGCGAGCTCGATCCGCGCCGTTCGGTGGAGCGCGAACTGCTGCTCGCGACCATCCGCACCGGAACTGACCAGCGTGGTCAGGTGGTCGAACTCGTCAACATCTTCGAGGGCAAGATCCTCGCCGTCGGCGTCGAGGCCATTACCGTGTCGCTCGACGGCCACCCGGACAAGCTCGACGACTTTGAAGAGTTGCTCACCGGATATGGCATCGTTGAGCTCCAGCGCACCGGGCGGGTGGCGCTCCCCAAACTCGATCGTGATGCTCGCCTTCGCGCGGTGTCGAACAAAGGAAAGGTTGGCTGATGGCCGCGACCATGTACTACGAGGCGGACTGTGATCCGTCGATCATCCGGGGCCGCAAGGTCGCGATCATCGGCTATGGCTCCCAGGGCCACGCCCACGCGCTCAACCTGAAGGAGTCCGGCGTGCCGGTCGTCGTCGGTCTGCGCGAGGGTTCGAAGTCGGCGGCAAAGGCCGAAGCAGCCGGTCTCACCGTGATGGGCATCGGCGAGGCCGCCAAGTGGGCCAACGTGATCATGCTCACGATGCCCGACACCGAGCAGAAGGCCACGTACGAGGAGTTCATCAAGCCGCACATGCGCAAGGGCAAGGCGCTCGCGTTCGCGCACGGCTTCAACATCCGCTTCAAGCGCATCCGGCCGCCGAAGACCGTCGACGTGATCATGATCGCGCCGAAGGGCCCAGGCCACCTCGTGCGTCGCACCTACACCGAGGGCGGCGGCGTGCCGGCGCTCATCGCCGTGCACCAGGACGCCACCGAGGGCGCCAAGGCGCTGGCGCTCAGCTACGCGTCGGCCATCGGCGGTGCCCGTGCGGGCGTCATCGAGACCACCTTCGCCGAGGAGACCGAGACCGACCTGTTCGGCGAGCAGGCCGTGCTGTGCGGCGGCGTCACGTCGCTGGTGCAGGCCGGCTTCGAGACGCTCGTCGAGGCGGGCTACCAGCCCGAGATGGCGTACTTCGAGTGCCTCCACGAGGTGAAGCTGATCGTCGACCTCATGTACGAAGAGGGCATCGCCGGGATGCGCTACAGCATCAGCGACACGGCCGAGTACGGCGACGTCACCCGTGGCCCGCGCATCGTCAACGCCCGCACCAAGGCGGAGATGAAGAAGGTGCTGAAGGAGATCCAGAGCGGCAAGTTCGCGAAGGAGTGGGTGGCCGAGAGCGAAAGCGGTCGCGCCAACTTCACGGCCCTTCAGGAAGCGGGCAAGGCGCACCAGATCGAAGAAGTCGGTGCGCAGCTTCGTGGCATGATGCCCTTCCTCGGAGCCGGCAAGCAGAAGGTCTCCGACGTCAGCGGCGGCTGAACCCGCAGAAAGGGGTTGCGCCCGTGGGGGAGCGCGACACCCAGCACTACATGCCCGGCCTCGACGGTGTGCGCGCGCTCGCCGTCGGGGCCGTGCTCGCTTTTCATGCCGGGTTCGGGTGGGCGTCGGGCGGATTCCTCGGCGTCTCGGTGTTCTTCACGCTGTCGGGCTACCTGATCATCGGGTTGCTGCTCGCCGAGCACGAGCGCAGCGGCCGCATCGCGTTGGGTGCGTTCTACGGCCGGCGCGCTCGCCGTCTCTTGCCGGCGTCGCTGATCTGTCTGGCTCTGGTGGTGGCCTGTTCGCCGCTGTGGTCGGCCGGCCAATTGGAGCGGCTGCCGGGTGACGTGCTCGCCGCGTTGGCGAACGTGGCCAACTGGCGCTTCGCTACGTCGACGATCGGCTACCGCGCACTGTTCGAACAGGCGCCGAGCCCGGTCGCCCACTTCTGGTCGCTGGCGATCGAGGAGCAGTGCTACCTCGTCCTCCCGCTCGTGGCCGCCGTCGCGCTCCGCCGTGGGGCGAGGGTGCTCGGCGGCGTGCTCGCCGCGCTCACGGCGATGTCGATCGGGGCGATGCTGCTCACGAGCGACTTCGACCTCGCGTACAACGGCACGCACACTCGTGCCGCCGAGTTGCTGATCGGTGCGCTGGCCGCAGTGATGCTGCGGTCGCGTCCGTCAGTCGGCGCTCGCCGCGGTGTACAGGGTCTCGGGGCGGTGGCCCTCGCCGTGCTTGTGTTCGCTGTCGGCACCGTGCACCTCGACGACGCCTGGCTGCTTCGCGGCGGCTTCAGTGCGGTCGCGCTGCTGAGCGTCGCCGTCGTGGTGTCGTCGACGGCTGGTCCGATGGCTCGGGTGCTGGGGATCGGTCCACTGGCTGCGATCGGTCGACGCAGCTACGGGCTCTACCTGTTCCACTGGCCGGTGTTCCTGCTCCTCGACGCCAACCGCACGGGCCTCTCCGGCATCGCGCTGATCGCCCTTCGTCTGGCGGTCGCGTGGATCGTCACGGTCGCGTCGTATCGGTTCATCGAGCGACCGGTCCGCGAGCGCCGAGTGCTCGTGCGGCCGAGGGTGGCCCTCGCGACGATGGGTGCTGGCTTCGTCGCCGTCGCAGCGCTGGCCATCGTGGTCGTGCCCGAGCCGGCGCGATCGTCGACCGACGAGTTGCTCGAGTCGGTGCGCAACGACGAGGTGGTGACGTTCGGTGGCACTGGCGGCGGTGCGGGCGCAGGCGCGGGCGCTGGCGCGGCCTCAGCTGGGGCGCCGGGCATCGACGCATCGACGATCAGCGCGGCGCCGCCGCTGCGCGTGCTCGTCATCGGCAGCCGACCGATCGACCTGTCGGAGCTGACGCCCGACCGATTCGACGTCGCCTCGCACACCTCCACCTGCCCGGTCACAGCCGCTGCGGAGGTCGACGTCGACGGCACACGCGTCGACACCAGCAAATGCGACGTGGCGCTGTTCGGCTGGGACGGACTCGTGAGCGTGATGCGGCCCGACGTGATCGTGCTGTCGCTCGGGCCGATCGACGGCGGCACCGTGCGGATGAGCGACGCGATCGGATTCCCTACCGACATCGCCGATGCCGGGCAGCGGATCGCCGAGATGGGTCGGCGCATGGCGCAGACCCAGGAGTACCTGCGGATCACGGTGGGGGCGCTTGCCGCGAAGACCGGTCGGGTGCTCATCGCTGCCGACGGAGTTCCCCCGTGGTTCGACATGATGGTGAGCGAGCAGTCGCTCAACGCTGCGAACGTCACCGTGCTGCCGACCGACCGCATTGCAATCACCCTCCGGTGGATTGACAGTGGTCGGCGTGCCGGTGGTGGCGTGCCGGTGGCAGCGCCGATCGACACCTCGCCGCGACGGGTGTTGGTGCTCGGTGATTCCACATCGGTGCTCGTGGCGAAGGCGCTCGGTGACGGCTCGGATGGACGACTGTCGATCCGGTGGGCGGGCAAAGAGGGATGTCCGATCGTGGTGGTCGAGGCAACCCGCGCCGCGACCCAGCAACCATGGACGCCGTCCACGTGCGTCCCGGTCACCACCACGCTGCCAGCGCTGCTGAGCGATGAGCGCCCCGATGCGATGTTGATCGTGGCCGGTGGGATGGAGATGCTCGAACAGCGCTACGCGGGCGATCCCAACGGGTACGTCGCCGGCACCGAGGGTTTCCAACGCGCCCACGATGCGGTGATGGACGACATCGTCGCGCTCGTCCGGCCGTACGCGATTCCGATCGTGATCGCCGACGCACCCCAGCTCGGCTACAGCAGCTTCTCGAGCGGCGAGATGGCCACCCCGGAGCGCGCCGCTGCGTGGAACGCGCAGATCCAGCGATGGGCGGATGCGCACCCCGAGGTGGAGATCCTGCCCTACGCCGGACCTCTGCAGGCGTACGAGGCCGAGTACGGCGGCATCCGACCGGACGGGTCGCATCCCGAGATCGGTCCGCTCACCGACATCGCGCGCGCGTCGCTCGTCGAACCCCTCCTCGAACTCATCCGCACCCCGCGCGCATAATCCCGACTTGGATGGTCGGGTTTGCTTGGCTAGGGTCCATCCCATGAGCAATCAATGGGGTTTCGAGACACGTCAGATCCACGTCGGCGGTGAGCCCGACCCGACAACCGGGGCGCGCGCCGTCCCCATCTACCAAACCACGAGCTTCGAGTTCCGCGACGCCGCGCATGCGCAGAACCTGTTTGCGCTCGCCGAGATCGGCAACATCTACACCCGCATCATGAACCCCACCCAGGGCGCGCTCGAGGCCCGCGTGTCGAGCCTCGAGGGCGGCGTCACCACCGCCGTCGGCCTGCCGGGTGCGCTCG
>JBMOFX010000233.1:0-4609 GCA_049318665.1 Ilumatobacteraceae bacterium
GCAATTATTTAGCAATTGGCGCCGCTTTGGCCGTCGCTGTGCTCCTCGGTGGTGTCGTCGGTTGCTCTCGTGCGGTCACCAACAACGGCTGGCGAAACCACACCGACCAGGTCGGCCAAACCGGCACACGGATCGCACCCGACCTGTACATCGCGTGCGGCATCTCTGGTGCGATCCAGCACTGGGTCGGGGCGATGGCATCGAAGAAGATCCTGGCGATCAACACCGACCCTGAGGCCAACATGGTCACGCGTGCCGACTACGCGGTCATCGGCGATCTGCATCAGGTGATCCCTGCGATCATGGCCGAAGTGCAACGCCGCAGAAGCTGATCCTCCCACCGCCGGGCGGCGGCGACTGCGTATCGTGTCGACGTGAGTGACGGCACCGGACGCATCGACGCTGGCCCAGCGTTGTCGCGTGACCTTGCGCTGGCACTGTGGGGCCTGTTCGTCGGTCTTGCGATGCTGCTCGCGGCGGGTGGCCTGTTCAGCACGTTGCTGGGCGTTCGTGCCGAGACGAAGGGCCTGCCCACGATCATCACGGGCGGCATTGCTGCGTCGTACTTCCTCGGCTTCATCGCAGGGTCGCGACTGACCCTCAGGGCGCTCGGCAAGGTCGGGCACATCCGTGTCTACTCGGCGCTCGCCGCCCTGCTCACGGCTGCCATCCTCGGCATCGGTCTCACCGACGCGTGGCAGCCGTGGATGCTGCTCCGCTTCGTCACCGGCCTCTGTTTCGCCGGTCAGTACGTGGTCGCGGAGTCGTGGTTGAACCAGCTCGGCACCAACGAGAATCGTGGTCGCCTCCTCGGCCTCTACAGCCTTGTGGTCGCGGGCGCATTCGCCGCCGGGCAGGCCGCGTTGTTCGCGTTCGACGGGCGAGTGATCGCGGGGTTCTCGGTCGCGGCCGCTCTGGCCTCGCTGGCCGTGATCCCGGTGACACTGTCGGAGGAGGCGGTCGCACCGAGCATCGGAGTGAGTGAACGCCTGTCGATTCGCGAGCTTGCGAAGATCGTCCCGACCGGACTGCTGTCGTGTTTGCTGATCGGCATCGCCCACGGCGTGGTCGGCGGCCTGCCGGCCGTCTACGCGACCCGCGCCGGGTTCCCGCTATCGCAGGTCGGTCTGTTCGCCGCCGCGCCCGGCATCGGCGGCATGCTCCTGCAGTATCCGATCTCATCGGCGTCCGACGACCTCGACCGCCGCGCCGTCGGCCTCGTGTCGGCAGTCGGAGCGCTTGCCATGGCGATCGTGCTCGTGCTCACCCCAGAGGCGCACTGGATGGCGATCGTGTGGTTCGGCGTGCTGGGTGGGCTCAGCTACCCGCTGTACTCGATCGCGGCGGCGTACACGAACGACTGGGTGGAACCCGAGCACCTCAACTCCGCTGCGTCGACACTCGTCACGATGTACGGCATCGGTGCTGTGCTCGGTCCGTTCACGGCGGCGGCGATGATGGTGGCGCTCGGTCCCGTTGGGTTCTTCTGGGCGCTGTTCGTACTCCACGTGTTCATCGCAGTGTTCTTCTTCTACCGGATGCTCGCCTGGCGTGCCCCGCTCGCCAAGCGCCCGTGGGACCAGGTGTCGCTTCCTGCTCGGGCGTTCTATGTGCCTGCCACGGTGATCGCCGTGGGACGCACCCGGGTCCGGCGAGGTGACCCGCCGCCCGATCCGGCTGACGACCCGGCGTGACCCGGGTTCAGCTGAGCTTGGCGAGTTGCTTCGTCTGCCAGGCGGCGGTCGCCTCGACGTTGTTGAACGTGAAGAGGTGCACACCTTCGATGAGGAGTTCGTCGGCGACCTTGCTGAGCGGGACGATCAACTTGCTGGGGTCGTAGCCGCCGGGGGAGACGAGGCGGCCGAGCACGCTGCGGTTCTTCTTCACGTAGCGCATCGACGAACCGATGCCCAGGCGGACGCCCATCGTGAGCAGCTTGGTGCGGTCGATCGCGCCGGGCACTCCCAGGTGGAGCGGGAGCGTGAAGCCCGCCTCGCGTTCGCGCTGCAGCCACGTCTTCATCAGGTCGACGTCGAAGCACATCTGGGTGCTCGCAAAGCCGGCGATGCCTGCCTCGGCGAGGAGCGCCTGCTTCGCGTGGAGCGCGTCGTGCACGACGGTCGTATCGATGAGCGCATGACCGTCGGGATACGCCGTCACCCCGATCCGCTCCAGCCCATGGTCGAACTCCAGCAGGTCACGGAGGAAGTCGACGACCCCCTCGTAGGGTCCGGCTGCCTCGGGTGCATCGCCGGCCACGAGGAACACCTCGCGGATCCCGTTCGTCGTGCAGAACGCAGCGAGCTCACCGACGTGCTGCTTGCTCTCGACGAGGCGGGCGGAGAAGTGCGGGACCGCCTGATGGCCGCGATCCATCACCTGC
Organism: Ilumatobacteraceae bacterium; assembly: GCA_049318665.1. Lineage (GTDB taxonomy): Bacteria > Actinomycetota > Acidimicrobiia > Acidimicrobiales > Ilumatobacteraceae > VFMC01. The sequence goes on from JBMOFX010000233.1 coordinate 2,384, forward strand.
AACGTGAGATCCAGCGTGGCCTGCTGGCCCTTCGCGGGTGAACAGGTGACCGACACCGAGCTGCCCGTCGGCACGAATGCCATCTGAGCATCGACGTTTTTCAACGGGATCAGTTCGTAGCGGGCATCGCGGATCAGCTCACGCTGGATGGTGGACACCGGACGGGGGAGAGACTGGGCAGACATCGTGTTCCTTGAAGACGGTGGGTTGGTCGGATCAGGCGAACTCATCGGGGAGTTCGTTCTTGCGGCGAGTGACGAACTCGTGCAACTCGGCGTCGATCGAGTCGTCGAGTGCAGGGGCGACGTACTCGTCGAGTCGGCGCTTCCAGATCGCATTGGCGCGCTGGGCGGCATCGAGGCTTCCCTCTTCGTTCCACTGCTCGAAACTCGAGTTGTCAGCGGTGTCGGAGCGATAGAAGGCGGTCTCGAAGTTGGAGAACGTATGACCGGTGCCGAGGAAGTGATCACCGGGGGTGTGCTCGCGGAGCGCGTCCAGGGCGAGGCCATTCGGCGAGGTGTCGAGGCCACGCACGAACGTGGCCATCATGCCGAGCTGGTCACAATCGAGGACGAACTTCTCGTAGCCGATCGCAAGGCCACCCTCCAGCCAGCCAGCTGCGTGGAGCACGAAGTTGACACCGCCGAGCACGGTGGGCTGGAGCGTGTTCGCGCTCTCGTACGCGGCCTGCGCGTCGGGCACCTTCGATGCAGTGAGCGAACCGCCCGAACGGAACGGCACACCGAGCCGTCGTGCGAGGGCGCCCACGGTGTAGAGCACCAGCGCTGGCTCGGGTGTACCGAAGGTGGGTGCCCCGGTCTGCATGCTCATCGAGCTCGCGAACGAGCCGAACACCACCGGCGCGCCCTTGCGGACGAGCTGGGTGAAGCACATGCCAGCGAGCGCTTCGGCGAGGGTCTGTGCGGCGACGCCCGCACTCGTCGACGGCGCCATGGCACCGGCGAGGATGAACGGCGTGATGATGCAGGCCTGGTTGTTCTCGGCGTAGACCTGCGCGGCGGCCAGCATCGTGCCGTCCCACACCAGCGGCGACGAGGCGTTGATCAGCGAGGTCATGACGGTGCGGTCGGCCAGGTCGCCGCCGAACGCGATGCGGGCGAGATCGACGCTGTCCTGCGCTCGCGAGCCGGCCGTGACCGAACCCATGAACCCCTTGTCGCTGTACTTGATGTGCGAGTACACCATGTCGAGGTGACGCTTCGACACCGGCACGTCGACCGGCTCACACACGGTGCCGCCCGAATGGTGGAGCCATGGCGACATGTACGCGAGCTTCACGAAGTTCTGGAAGTCGGCGAGGGTTGCGTAGCGGCGACCGCGATCGAGGTCGTGCACGAACGGCGAACCGTAGTTCGGCGCGAACACGGTGCTGGGCCCGCCGATCTCAACGCTGTTCAGCGAGTTGCGCGCGTGCTGGGTGTAGGTGGCCGGAGCACTCGCCTGGATGATCTCACGGCACATCCCGCGCGGGAAGCGCACGCGGGTGCCGTCGATCAGCGCACCGGCCGAGGCGAACAACGGCAGTGCCTCGGGGTAGTCGCGCACCTCGATGCCGACCTCTTCGAGAATCGTGTCGGCGGCGTGTTCGATGATCGACAGACCCTCGTCACTGACCACCTCGAACGGAGCGAGCGTCCGGGTGAGGAACGGCACCCGTTCCACCACGTGTGAGGCCCGCAGCGCGGCGCGACCGGCCCGTCCCCCCGACCGCCGTCCGGCTGGAGCAGATGACTCGGTTGGTTCGGTTGATTCGGTGATGTCAGTCATGCGGGATCCCCCTCGAGAACGGCGTCGGACGAAGCTCGGTGTCGGCGCCGCCGTCCGCCTCGGCCGGAGTCGTTCGACGGCGAACTCCGGTCGGGGATCGTGACGACGTCGGCGAGATGGCGTGACGGCGCAATGGCATGCGGGAACGCCATGGCGGCGATGAACTCGGCCTGGAACTCGGGTTCGGTGGCCGTCTCGATCTTCTCGACACCGCGCACGGCAGCTTCCATCTCACGGCGCGCCGCAACCGACAGCAGCGCGCGCACTGCGCCCGCTCCGGCCGCGTTGCCGACGGAGCGAACGTGATCGACGGGGCAGTCGGGCACCAGACCGAGCACCAGCGCATACACCGGGTCGATGTGCGAGCCGAACGCACCGGCGAGGCGGATGTCGTCGACATGATCGACTCCGGCATGACGGAACAGCAATTCGATGCCC
>JBMOFX010000234.1:0-4606 GCA_049318665.1 Ilumatobacteraceae bacterium
TCCCGAGCGCCGACGACTTGGTGGAAGCGATCACCCGCATCGAACGCTTCCTCGGCGGCTACCGCCGCCGACACCTCACCTGACCGACGATCACGCCGGGCGGTAGACGGCCTTGAGGGTGGGGCGTGCGCGGTCGTCGACCACTACGACGCCGTCGTCGACCAGCTTGATGAGGTGAGCGAGCACACTCCGGCCTGCCGGCTTGTGCAGCTCTTCGCGAACACCTGCGTACAGCACCTTCACCATCTCGGTGATCGAGGTCTGGCCATCGCGGACGGCCCTCAACACTTGGGCCTCGCGATCGAGGCGGTGTGCGATGAACGCATCGAGGAACGGGCGCGTCTCGGTGACGGGTGAGCCGTGGGTGGGCCAGAAGACGGCGTCGGAACGACCGCGCACCTTCTGCAGCGACTCGAAGTACGCACGCATGTCGCCGTCGGGTGGACCGATCACGGTGGTGCTCCACCCCATGATGTGATCGCCGGTGAACAGCGCCTGCTCCTCGGCGAGCGCGAAGCACAGATGGTTCGACGTGTGACCGGGCGTGTGCACGGCAGTGAGCGTCCATCCATCGCCCGCAGCCGCGATGCCACCGTCGGCAACGCGGACATCGGGCTCGAATGCGTAGTCGGTGGTCTCCTCGACTCGCGTCGTGTCATCGCTCTCGCTCTCGCCCTCGCCGGTGACGGGGTCGTCGGCATCGGGGTCGTCGAGGAACGGATGCGGGCCGAACGCCACCGTGGGCGCACCCGTCGTCGACGACAGCCAGGCGGCGAGCGGCGAGTGGTCGGCATGGCAGTGCGTCACGAGGATCGCCCGAACCCGATGGCCTTCGAGCGCAGCGGCCAACGCGTCGCGGTGACCATCGTTGAGCGGGCCCGGATCGATGACCGCGACGTCGTCGCCCGCACCGACGATGTACGTACCGGTGCCGAGGTAGGTGAACTTCGACGGGTTGTTCGCGACCACGCGACGGATCAGCGGCGACACCTGGACGACCTCGCCGTACCGCGGGTCATCGAGCGTCACGAACGGAATGGGTGAGCTCATGGCACGAGCGATCGAATCGAGCCGACCGGCGCTCCGCGACCGAGGATCGGCTCCGACACCGACGGCGTGAGGTCGCTGAGATCGAGGCCGACACGAGCGAGCGCGCTGATCACCACCGCGGGACGGGCCCGTGCGCTGCCGTCCGAGATCTTGAGTGCCACCGCGCGACCGTCGGGCAGCGCGACGGCGTACACGCCCTCGGCACCGTCCTTCACGAGCATGCCGGGCACGTGCCGCATGAACCGGGTGACGTCGTTCGCCGGCCCGGCGACCATCTCCGGGAACGAGGTCATCGCCTCGTGGACCCGAGCACCCTCTGGCCCTGCTGCGCCGGTGGCGATGGCCCGGTACGACCGCGCCAGCTGCGTGAGCGTCATTACGTGTGCGGGTGCTCCGCAGCGGTCGACACCGACTGCGCACGAGGTGCCGGTGAACTCGTCGATCACATCGTTGATGTGCAGTTGGAGCGGATGATCGAGGTCGAGGTAGCCGTCGTGCGCCCAGCCGTTGCGCACGCAGGTGGCGACCATGCCGCTGTGCTTGCCACTGCAGGTCATCTGCACCCGGTTGGCTCCACCACCGTCGCGCACCACCTGTCGCGCCTCGTCGGCATCGAGCGGATAGTCCGGCACGTTGCCGAGCGCCGACTCGTCGAGGCCGGCCGACGCGAGGATCTCGCGCACACCGTCGCGGTGCATGGGCAGACCGTCATGGCTCGCGCACACGAGCGCCACGAGTCGCAACGGGAGATCGAGGCCGCGCCGCAGCATGGCCACGGCTTGCATCGGCTTGTTGGCCGAGCGCGGGAAGATCGCGACGTCCGGGTTCCCCATCGACTCGACGACGGCACCGTCGGTCCCGAGGACGACGAGCGCTCCGAAGTGCACCGACTCGTCGTGCCCCGAGCGGCTGGTGACGGCAATCGGCACGAAATCCGCAGGCGAGCTCACGTCTCATCGCCCGACGCGTCCTCGGGCGCGTCGGTTGAACCGCGGCTTCGAGTCGGGGTCGACGCCGTCGTGAGCGGCGTGTCGACGACGTCGTAGCGATTCCCGACGGTACCGAGCAACACCTGGAGCATTGCCGCGGCGGGGAGCGCGAGCACGGCACCGACGGGTCCGAGCACCGCGGCACCCGCGAGCGCTGAGCCAAACGCGATCGCAGGGTGGAGCTCCATCGTTCGCGCGGTGATGCGTGGGGCGAACACGTAGTTCTCCACCTGCTGGTACACGGCAATCGCGATCACCACGACGAGCGCCTTGACGGGCGAGTCGATGAGGGTCACCACGATCGGCAAGATGCCGGCGAGGTAGGTGCCGACCACCGGCAGGAACTGGCTGATGAAGCCGACCCACAACGCGAGCGCGACCGGCGCCTGGGTGCCGAGCGCCTGGAAGACGATCCAGTGGAACACGGCGGAGAAGCCCGCCAGCAGTGCACGCGAGTAGAGGTAGCCGCCCGTCTTGTCGATCGCGAGATCCCACGCGGCGAGGACGCGCTCCTGGTGCTGGGGCCGGAGGCGGCTGCAGATGCCACGCCGAAGCCGCGGTCCGTCGGCGACGAGATAGAAGGTGAACAACATCACCGTGAGCAGCTTCAGCAGGAACCCGAGCGCGGTGACCGACAGGCTGAGCGCTCGCCCGCTCTGGCTTGCAATGAAGCTCTGGATCGGACCGTTCGGATCCTGGATCGATTCGATGACGCGAGCGGCGTCGATCCGTGCGTCGAACGAATCGTTGACGAAGTCGACGACCCGCGTCACGTAGGTCTCGGAGTTGCGGAGGAGGTCGGCCACCTGGCCCGCCACCAGCGTGCCGATCGCGGCGAAGAAGCCGATGACCACGATGGCCACGCCTCCGAGGAGCGCCAGCGTTGCCGTGCCCCGACGCCAGCCGCGGTCGGCGAGGCGCTTCACCCCCGGTTCGACCGCGAGCGACAGGAACAGCGACACGACGATCAGCACCATCAGCTCGGCGAGTTGGAGGAAGACCACACGCACCGTGAGCGCAAGAAGCCAGCCAGCCCAGAAGACCGCGACGGCACGCCACACCCATCTCGGCATGCCGGCTTGCTCACCAGGCAGATCGGGCTCCGCGGACATCACCGCCGAGCGTACTGACGCAGCGCGTGCGCGAGCGGTACACCCAGATCGCCGCGGTCTCCCACGCTCACCTCGCCGAGCCCGAGCCACCCTGCCATCGCCCACAGTTCGCCCGCGAGTGCGTCGGCGACGTCGACCGTGGGGACGCCGAGCTCGGCAAACGCTCCCGGCACCATCAGCACCCCGCGGGCGCGATCTGCCTTGAGGTCGACGCGCGCGACGAGGTGCTCACCGAGCAGGAACGGCAGTACGTAGTACCCGTACTGACGCTTTGGCTGCGGCACGTAGATCTCGATGCGATACCGAAACCCGAACAGCCGCTCGACACGGTCACGATGCCACACGAGCGGATCGAACGGACTGAGCAGCGCCCGGGCGTCGACGCGGCGCGGCCGCGCGGCATCCGGATGGAGGAACGCCGGTTTCGCCCAGCCATCGACGGCCACGGAGAGAAGGCGACCGTCCTCCACCAGTTCGGCGACCAGCGGGCGGCACACGTGCGGCTTCTGCCGGTGGTAGTCGGCGAGGTCGTCGACGGTGCCGACGCCGTGGTGGCGCGCAGCGAGGACAAGCAGTTCCTTGCGGGCGTCGTGCTCGGTCGGGGTGGGCCGCGCCAACACCGCCGGCGGCAGCACGCGCTCGGTGAGGTCGTAGACCCGTGCGAAATCGGTCGGGCGCCGGCGTGCGGACAGCTGGCCGCGCCAGAACAGCCACTCGAGGGCGACCTTGCCGTCGTCCCAATCCCACCAGGTGCCCTTCTTGCCGACGCGCTGGTCGAGGTCGCCGGCCGTCAGCGGACCGTCCTGTTCGACACGGGCGAGCACCTCGTCGATGAAGTGCGGGCGACGCCCGACGAGCTCGGTGACGCCCTTCCACTGATGGTCGGACTGCATCCGCCACCGATGGAGGTGGTGGTGCTCGGTCGGCACATGGCTCGCCTCGTGAACCCAGTACTCGAACAGTTCACCCGTGGCAGTCGCGTCGCCGATGAGGGTGCGCGGATGCGGCCCGAGTCGAGCGAAGAGGGGGAGCTCCTGGCTCCGCACCAGGACGTTGACGGAGTCGATCTGGATGAGTCCCATCCGGTCGACGACGCGACGCAGATGGCGACGGTCGATGCGCCCGGTGGGCCGACGTTCGGCGAACCCTTGCGCGGCCAGGGCGATGCGACGCGCCTGCGCGAGCGAGAGCTGCTCGCTCACCGATTCAGTCGGCGACGGTGATGGCGACGCTGTTGATCACGACGTCGTCGTGGGGACGATCGCTGCGATCGGTCGCCACACTCTGCATCGCGTCGAGGACGTCGAGTCCCTTCACGATCTGACCGAAGTGGTTGTACTGCGGCGGCAGCGACACACCGCTGGAGCCACTGATCAGGAAGAACTGGCTGCCGTTGGTGTTCGGACCGGCATTGGCCATCGCGACCGAGCCGATCTGGTAGCGCTGCTTCACGGG
>JBMOFX010000235.1:0-4603 GCA_049318665.1 Ilumatobacteraceae bacterium
CAACGTAACGACCGGCGATGCGTCGCGGGAACAGCGCGATGCCCTTGTTGCGCGCCGCTCGACCACTGAGGGTCGTGACCCGAAAGTCCGTGAAGTCGGCGGTCTCAATGAGCTGCGGAAGAATCTGGTGGCCGTCGAACGCGGTGTAGCTCGCGAAAAACGTGATGTCGCCATCGTCGTCCACGAACCGCACGAACCTCGCGTCTTCCATGCCGTGGCTCTCGGTGGGGCCACTCGGGAAAAGCACGCGTTCAGACAGTGGAATCGATCCAGGAAACGAAGCCCGGTAGTTCGACGACGCCAACCAGTGGAGCAGTCGGGTGCTCTCACCCGAGATCGATCGCTCGGTGCCGTCACCCTCGAGGAGATCGATTGCCGCCTCGAGATCGATGATCGTGAACCGCTCATCGAGGCGGGCCATCACCCGGTCGACCACTTCGTTGGTCATGCCGAAATCGTGCAGTTTGTTGGTGAACAGATCCTTGGTGTGTTCATGCGGAGCGCGTCTCCCCGTGACCGCATAGGGACTCGGCTCGTCCAGCCGAATGCTCGCATCGGCGCCGATGACACCGCTGCGGAACTCGATGGAGGAGACATGACCCTCGCCGATCGCGCGCAGGCTCATCACGAACCGCAGTTCGCCGTCGGCGAGGCCCGACTGATCGGGGCCCGCGACGATCGACGGATTCCCGATCGCCGCCGCCTCGATCGAGTACTCGTGCGTGAAGTACGCGCCGATGAGTTGGCGGCGTTCCAGTGAGAGGGGAGTGCGAAGCTCGTCGAGACCGTGGCGCGCCACCTCGGAGCGGACGGTGTCGAAGCCGCGATCGAAGATCGCTTCGAGGTCGCGGTGGCGACCTGCGAACAACGCTCGCGTTTCGTCGAGCGTGCGGATCACCTCGTCGGCATGCATGGCCATGATCCGGCCGAGCACCACCTGCAGACGACTCGAACCGCCGGCCAACAACTCCTCGCGCGGCACGAACGGCTTCGTGATCACTCGACGAGGATCGGGTCGGAGGCGCAACGACTCGTAGCGAGTCATCCGGACGTTGACCATGTGGATCCCGATCGATGGGCGATCACCGTCGAGACGACAGCGGGGCCACCGTACCGCGGTGGGCAGCGAACGTGACATGACATCGCGTCGATACGTATCGACGCGATGTCACAACGTGTTGTTGGCGCGCGAAGAACTCAGTCGTCGAGGAGGTCGTCGCTGATGGCGGTGACGGTCGTGGACTCGATCTGGTCGATGTGGCCATCGCCCGTGGTGTCGGTGCCTTCGATGGTCGTCACTTCGAAGGCATCGACTTCGCCGTCGCCGGTGAGGTCGACCGCAGTGACCTTGGTGGACTCGAACGCGTCGATCACGCCGTCGCCGTCGAGGTCGTAGACGGTCGTCGTGGTCTGCTCGACCATGTCGGGCTTGCCGTCGCCGTCGACGTCAGTGATCGTCGTGACGGTCTCGGTGACGTAGTCGGTCACGCCGTCGCCGTCCACGTCGACTTCCTCCGTCTCGATGATGGTCTCGATCTCGCCTTCGGGGGTGATGCTGTCGTCGCTCATCGGCGGAGTCAACCACGTCTCGCCGTGTGGCGCAATCGCAGCGCTATCAGTCGACGCCAGCGTCCGACGGGTGGTGGGGGTAGAAGAAGCGGATCAGGAAGAAGGCGAGGATCGCGCCGATCACCTGCATCACGATGAACATCGGGGCCGACGACGGCTTGATGCCCGCAAACGTGTCGGACAGCGTCCGGGCGATGGTGACGGCCGGATTGGCGAAGCTCGTGGACGACGTGAAGAAGTAGGCGCCGCCGATCCACAGCCCCACGGCGAACGGCACCATCGCCGCTCGGCCGGAGCGCACGCATCCGAAGATCACCAGCAACAGTCCGATCGTGGCGACCACCTCGGAGAGCCAGAGCGCACCCGATGATCGCTCGTTGGTCGACAGGGTCACCGGATCGAGGGAGAACATCAGGTTTGCGATCACGGCGCCGATGCACCCACCGACGGTCTGGGCGACGGTGTAGAGCGCTGCGTCGCGGGTGCTCATCGCACCGAGGAGGCGATCGACAAGCGTGACAACGGGGTTGAAGTGCGCGCCGGACACCGCGCCGAACATCAGGATCAAGCCCACGAGCGCACCGGCGGTGGCCGCAGCGTTCTGGAGGAGCTGCAACCCGAGGTCGCTCGGCGAGAGCCGGCTCGCCATGATCCCGGATCCGACGACCGCGACGATCAACAGGGCGGTGCCCAGCGCCTCCGCAGCCAATCGTCGGGCGAGGTCGTGTGGCGAGTGGTTCATGCCGTGCCCACCGATCGGGCGATCGGCGGGAGGGCGGCCGCCGCTCGTTGCACGCACGACCGAAACCAGGTGTGCGTCGGGTCGCGGGTGAAGCGCAGGTGCCAGATCTGATGAATGTCGACCTGGGTGGTCGGCGTCGGAACCGCGAAGAGGCCGAGGCCGCCGTTGCCGGCGAACGTGGCGGCGAGTCGGTGCGGCGAGATGGTGGTGACGTCGGATGTCGCGGCCATTGCGAGGGCCGCGGAGAACGACGGCACCACGGCCACGACGTTGCGGGTGAGGCCGTGCTCGGCGAGGTACTTGTCGAGCGGGTTGCGCCGGCTTCCCTTTCGCGACACGACGACGTGGTCGAGCGCGGCGAAGGTCGCCAGCGAGACGCGTCGCCGCAGTGCGGGATGACCCGCTCGAAGCACGCCGACCAGTGGCTCGGTGAGCAGGAACTCCGACTCGATGTCCTTGGCCCCCTCGGAGTAGTTGCCGATTCCGAGGCTCACCTTGCCGCTCTGGATCGCGGCGAGATCATCGGCGCCTTCGGTCTCGAAGCGCAACTCGGCATGTGGCGCTTCGTCACCCAGTACGGCGAGCAATGGGCTGCCGATCGCGGCGATGACTGCTTCGCTTGAGCGAATCACGAACGACTCGCGGATCGAGCCGGGATCGAAGCGCTCGGGCCGGTCGAGCACCGCTTCGATTGCGCCGACCGCTCGGTCGAGACCCGGGAGCAGGCGGCGCGCGGTCGGCGTCATCACCACGCCGCGGCCCTGCCGGACGAGCAGCGGGTCACCGAACGTAACGCGTGCCCGCTCGAGGGCGCGGCTCGTTGCGGGTACCGACAGGTGCAGTCGTTTGGCAGCACGGGTGACGTTCTCTTCCTCGAGGAGCACGCGCAGGACCGGGATCAGGTTGAGGTCGATGTCTTGCACAATGTGCAACTGTACTGTGCTCATCTCTGCAGTAGACGACAACGGTTGCGATGCGTACCGTCGTCATCATGACCACTCACGCAACAGCTCCCACCACCAACTACGTCTCCTTCATGCTCGTGCGCACCACCACGGCGTGGCTGAAGCTCACCCCACCCGAGCGATTCGGCTGGCTCAACGAGACGATCCGGCCGCTCCTCGAACGGCACGGCGGCGTGTCGATGCGGTTCTTCGACAGCGAGGCCTTCAACGCTCGGTTCAGCGACGTGGTGATGTGGGAGACGGCCGACATCAACCTCTACCAGAACGTGGTGGAAGCGCTCCGGGAAACCGAGTTCTGGGGCACCTACTTCGAGGTGGTGGAGATCGTCACGTCGATCGAGAACGCCTACGCCGCGTACTACGGCGTCGAGGCGTACTGACCTCGCGACCGGGCGCAGCTAAGGCGTCAGCGGATGCGACCAGTCGCGCCGTCGGAGTGAACACCGAGGGCGGCGTTCCGTGCGGGATTCCATGGTTAGCCTGCGCAACGTGAGCGACGCCCGCGAGCCGGTGCCATTCGAGGAGTACCAGCCGGGCGTCTACTTGCACGGCACGAAGGCTGCTCTGACCGTGGGCGAGCTGCTCGTCTCCGGTCGCGAGTCGAACTTCGAACAGGGTCGGCTGACGAACTTCGTCTACTTCACGGCGACGCTCGATGCCGCGACGTGGGGCGCGGAACTCGCGTCCGGTGAAGGGCGCGGACGGATCTACGTCGTCGAGCCGACGGGCGATTTCGAGGACGATCCGAACGTGACGAACAAGAAGTTCCCCGGCAATCCGACGCAGTCATGTCGAAGCCGCGACCCGCTGCGGGTCGTCGGTGAACTCGACGACTGGGTGGGTCACTCGCCGGAGAAGCTGCAGGCCATGCGCGACGCGATACGAGGCATCGGACCGGGGCGCATCGAGGACTGAGGCTCAGCGCGCCGCTCTCATCGGTCCGGCAGGAACGAGGGAAGGTCTTGTGCGTCCGCGCGGAGTCGAACCACGTCGACGTGATCCGCGAAGGTGAAGGAGTACCAGCCGACCGGAATTCGGCTCCGGCAGTTCGGCGTAGGTTGGTGCCGATGAGCGACGATCTCTCCGGCAGTTCGGACGACGCGATCACGTGGCACCACGGTCTGATGGCCCGCTGGTGGGCGAACTTCAATCTCGACGGACCTGAAATCGCGTTCTTCCGGTCGTACGTCGCAGCCGTTCAACCGGCGCTCGACGTTGGCTGCGGGAGCGGCAGGCTCCTCGTGCCGTGGGTGTCCGATGGGCTCGATGTCGACGGCGTCGACGCCTCAGCCGACATGATCGACGTGTGCCGTATCGCCGCTCGCAG
>JBMOFX010000236.1:0-4513 GCA_049318665.1 Ilumatobacteraceae bacterium
AGAGCACACGCCTGAAAAGCGTGGGGTCACCGGATCGACGCCGGTCTCGACCACCCCAGCCCCGCGGCTCCGTAGCCTGTCGGGATGGCTCCGCCGCTCGCGCTCACCTTCGTCGAGTCGGCCTCTCGGGCCGACACCTTGCCCGACTCACCGGCCGAGGTCGCCTTCGTGGGTCGCTCGAACGTGGGGAAGTCGGCGCTGGTCAATGCGCTCGCCAATCGTAAGCAACTCGCCCGAGTGTCGAACACGCCGGGGCGCACGCAGCTGATCAACCTGTTCACGCTGCCGTCCGGCGCCACGGTCGTCGACCTGCCGGGCTACGGGTTTGCGAAGGTGCCCACGCGAGAAAAGGCCAAGTGGCAGCCCATGATCGAGGGGTATCTCCTCAACCGAGAGCCGCTCCAGGCGCTGCTGCTCCTCGTTGACGGTGAGATCGGGCCCACACCACTCGACGAGCAGATGCTCGGCTGGGTGAACGACAACGGCATCACCACCGTGGTCGTCGCCACCAAGATCGACAAGGTGAAGCCGTCACGGCTCGCCGGTCGCAAGCAGCAACTCGCCCGCGCCTGCGGCCTGCACGAGGGCGACATCTTCTGGGTCAGCTCCACCAAGGGCACCGGGCTCGACGCCCTCCGGGCACACATCCGTCTGTTGCTCGGCGAGCAGTAGCTGTCGATCAGCGCAGCGTCAGAGGTGGACAAAGCGGCGAACGCTGTTGGCCGCCTTGGCCGCCACGTCGCGCGGATCGGGCAGGCTGAAGCCGCGCCGCACCATCTTCTCCTTCGACGGCGTGTACGGCGGGTACAGCATCGGCGGGTCGACTCGCGAGCTGCGGTGGTGCACCCCACGGCGGTGGGTGAACGTGTCGAAGCCGAACTTGCCGTGATACGCGCCCATGCCGCTGGCGCCCACCCCACCGAAGGGGAGGTACGGGTTGCTGATGTGCAGGATCGTGCCGTTGACGCAGGCGCCGCCGCTGGTGGCGTTGGCGAGCACGTGCTCGTTCTCGTCGTCGTCCTTGCTGAAGGTGTACAACGCGAGCGGCTTCTCGTCGGCGTTCACGAACGCGATCGCCTCGTCGAGGGAGTCGACCGGGAGGATGGGCAGGATCGGCCCGAAGATCTCGTCGTCCATCACCAGGTCGGTTCGAGTGACACCGGTGAGGACGGTCGGGGCGATGTAGCGCGTGTCGGCGTTCGTCTCGCCGCCCACTGCGACCGTTCCCGAGTCGAGCAACTTCTCGAGCCGGTGGAAGTGCGGCTGGTTGACGATGCGGGTGTAGTCGGCGCTCTGCTGTGGGTCGGTGCCGTAGAACTCGGTGATGTTGGCGCGAATCCCCTCCACCAGTTCGTCGTGGACGGAGCGCTCGACGAGGACGTAGTCGGGCGCAATGCACGTCTGGCCGGCGTTGAGGAACTTGCCCCAGGCGATGCGACGCGCAGCGAGCGCGACGTCGGCATGCCTGCTGACGATCGCCGGGCTCTTGCCGCCGAGCTCGAGGGTGACGGGCGTGAGGTGCTCGGCGGCGGCGCGCATCACGATCTTCGCCACGCGCCCGTTGCCGGTGTAGAGGATGTGGTCGAAGCGCTGCTCGAGCAGCGCCGTGGTCTCCGCCACGCCACCCAGCACCAGCGCCACGGCAGGGTCGGCCAGCTCGGTGATGAGCGCGGCCACGGCATCGGCGGCGGCAGGGGCGAGCTCGCTCGGCTTGCCGACCACTGCGTTCCCCGCGGAGATCGCAGCGATCATCGGGATGAGCAGCAGTTGTACCGGGTAGTTCCACGGTGCGATCACACACGCGACGCCGACCGGCTCGGGCACGATGTGCGAGCTGCCCGGCTGGAAGGTGACCGGGGTGGGAACACGGTCCGGTCGCATCCACGAATCGAGGTGGGCGAGCGTGTGGTCGATGTCGGAGATGATGAACCCGACTTCCGTTGCCCACGCCTCGAAGCGCGGCTTACCGAAGTCGGCTTCCAACGCGTCGAGCAGATTCGTCTCGTGGGCGACGACCAACTCGCGCAGCCGCGTCAGCGTGTCGACTCGCCAGTGGCGGGGTTTGGTGACCCCGCTGTCGTAGGCGCTACGGGCGCTCGTGACGATCTCGGGGATGTGGTCGAGGGGCGTCGTCGTGAAAGGCATCCCGTCACGATACGAGAGCCGTGTGCTCAGGCGAACGCCCTCGACGGCACTTCGTCGACCTCTGCCGCGATTGCGTCGACGATGCGGCGTGCGACGGCGCGGGCTTCGAGACCCTCACGGAACGCGGGAGCGGTGCCCGCGATCGCCCGGCTCGCGAGGCCGGTCTCGGTGTGCGGTGGACGCACGTCGATGATCCGCACCCCCTCGCGCCGAGCCTCACGACGCAGCCCGACCAGCCCGTGCGACAGCGCCGCCTTCGACGCGCTGTAGGCGACCATCCCTGGGAGCGACTGCTCGGCGACGACGCCCGTGATGCAGGCCAGGAATCCACCACTGGCGGCAAGCGCTGGCAGGACCGCACTTGCCAGCCAGAGCGGTCCGATCGCGTTGGTGAGAAACAGCTCCTCGGTGGTGATCGGGTCGGTGTCGACGAGATTGCCGAACGCAACGATCCCCGACGCGATCACCACCCCGTCGAGATGGCCCTGCGTACCGAGCGCCTGGCGGACGAGTGCCTCCCCCGCCCGGGAGTCGCGGATGTCGAGAACGATGTCGGGTCCCGAACGCCCTGCGCCGAGGACGGTCGCCCCCCGATCGCGCAGCTCCTCGGCGATCAGATGTCCGAGAGCGCCGGTCGCCCCTACGACCGCGATGACCTTGTTCGTAACGTTCGACACCGGTGCATGATGTCGTCTCACGATCGATTCCGGAAATCCGGCGAGAAAGGAAGCCATGTCTGCCACCGAGGTCGCAACCGAACAAGCCCAGTTGGCGGAGCTCGGCTTCTATGGACTCGCCGGTGGGGCCCCCTCACCTTCAGTACTGATCGACGAGTGCCGTGACGCCGAGGCGCTGGGCCTCGGCACGGTGTTCCTCTCGGAGCGGTTCAACGTCAAGGAGATCGCCACGATCAGCGGGGTTGCGGGTGCCGTCACCCAGTCCCTTCGCATCGCCACCGGTGTCACGAACCACAACACCCGCCATCCGATCGTCACCGCGAGCTTCGCCACCACCATGCACCGGCTGACTGGCGGCCGATTCGTGCTCGGCCTGGGTCGCGGCATCGATCGTCTCTTCGACGCCTTCGGCATGCCGCGCATCACCACCGCGCAGTTGGAAGACATCGCGGGGCTCCTCCGACGACTGTGGCAGGGCGAGGTGGTGATCGGCCACGACGGGCCGGCCGGCTCGTGGCCCGTCCTCACGCTCGACCCCGACTTCCGCGAAGACATCCCGCTCCTGCTGAGCGCCTTCGGTCCGCAGAGCCTCGAGCTGGCCGGCCGGGTGTACGACGAGGTGCTGCTGCACACGTTCTTCACCGACGAGACCCTGCAGCGCTGCGTCCGCACCGTGAAGGATGCTGCCGAGCAGGCAGGCCGCGATCCCGATGCCGTGCGCGTGTGGAGCTGCTACGCAGTCGTGGGGGATTGGTTGCCCGAGGACGTGCGGTTGAAGAAGACCGTGGGTCGCCTCGCCACCTATCTGCAGGGCTACGGCGACCTGATGGTGCGCACGAACGGGTGGGACCCCGCGGTGCTGGCGCGTTTCCGGGCTGATCCGATGGTCGCGTCGTTCCGTGGCGCGCTCGACGCGAAAGCCACGACCGATGAACTCGAGCACGTCGCCACGCTGATCCCCGACGAGTGGCTGGCCCCCGCGGCAACTGGCTCGCCCGAGCAGTGCGCGGCGCTCGTCGCTCGTCAACGCGAGCTGGGCGCCGACGCGGTGATCCTCCACGGCGCCGCGCCGTCCGAGCTCGCTCCCGTGGTCGAGGCGTACCGGGCAGCGGGCCACGGTGTGGGGGGTACGGTTCGCACATGAACCCGTGGGACCAGTTGATGGAGGGTGTCGAGCTGCCGTTCCATCCCGACCTCCAGGTGCCCGAGCTGTTCGATGTCGAGCTCCCGGTGCCGTCGAGCAACCCGGTCGACGACGTGGAAGCCGCGGCTCATCAACGCGTTGTCGCCACGTTCGCCGATGCGGTCAGCGCCGGAATGACAATCGCCGTGGGCGCGGGGAGCCGTGGCCTGTCCGACCGAGTGGGTGTCTTGCGCGGCACGATCACCGGCCTTCGTGCGCTCGGCGCCGAACCGTTCGTCGTGCCGGCGATGGGGAGCCACGGCGGCGCGACGGCCGACGGTCAGCGAGCGATGCTCGAGTCGCTGGGCATGACCGAGCAGGCGCTCGGGTGCGAGATCCGCTCCACCATGGAGACCGTCGAGGTGGCGCGCACCGCCGTCGGCATGCCGCTGTACCTCGACCGCCACGCGGCATCGGCCGACCGGATCCTGCCGGTCAACCGCATCAAGCCGCACACGTGCTTCAAGGGGCCCATCGAGAGCGGCTGCACGAAGATGGCCGTCGTCGG
>JBMOFX010000237.1:0-4460 GCA_049318665.1 Ilumatobacteraceae bacterium
AGGTGATCGTTCGCTGCCACGCCGCATGCAGCAGCCAGAGCACTGGCGCGGGCGCGACGAGGGCGAGTGCGGCCGCGTTGACGGCGCCGATCGTGAGCACCACGAGGCCGAAGAGGGCGACGTCGCGCCATGAGCGGCGGGTCGCCGCGCGAATCGTGAGACCAACCAGCCAGCCGACGCCAGCCCAGGGCAGCAGCATCACGGAGGTGCGCGAAATGTACGGAAGGATGTAGGGAGAGGTGGCGAACACGAGTCCGGCCACCGTGGCTGCGGCGCCGGTGAGGCCGAGCAGCTTGGCGGCCCACCGCACGCCGAGGCCGCCGAGGAACAGGATGGTGCCGATCCACAGCCGATGCGCGATCCAGTCGGGAATGCCGAGCTGCTCGAACACCCAGAACCAGGGACCGGATGGCCACAGGTAGGCGATGGTCTGGTGGGGTACCCACCCGGCGAACTGCCGGGTATCCCAACTGAACGGCGCGTCAGCGATCAGCCGACCGGGATCGAGATAGAGGTAGAGCTTGGTATCGGTGGGCATGCGGCCCGGTGCTGCGGTGAGCGCTGGCAGGTAGGCCAGGGCGGCGAGCACCCACACGCCGGGAGCACCCAGGCGTCGGCCGACCGACGCAAGGTTCACGGGATGGCGCCGAGGACGCCGTACAAGCCGGTGAGGGTGACGAGCCCGGCGGCACACATCGCGATGGTGAGACCGAACGCCTCATCGTGCTCCTCCGGCCACCATGCCGCCGCCGAAATGAACAGCGGGAACGCGGTGTACAGAAAGCGGGGTCGAGCAGTGACCGTGCTGGGCAGGATCATCAGCGCGAGAACGACCAGCACGTACGCCACCAACGGCCAGGGCAATCGTTTGCGCCACATCGTGTAGAGCAGTGCCACCGTCGTGAGCACCGAGACGGCCGTGATGATGTCGGTCGGTGAGGCGAGCGGACGGATGAACGCCTCCCACGTGTTGCGGAGCGCGGTGAGACCGAAGCTGGTGCCTTCCTTCCACGCCTCGCGCTGCACGCGGAACCATGCCCACTCGCCGGTGTGCTGATGAAGCCACAGCTGAAACGACACGATGCCAACCGGTGCGAGCGCGGGCGCTGCAAGTGCTCGCCAGTCACGATCGTCCTTGATCGCAATGAGTGCTGCGATGGCGCACGCCGCGATCAGCGCGACCCCGTTCGGACGGCACGCGGTGCCGATCGCAGCGAAGACGCCTGCCGCAACCCACTGCCGTCGGATGAGGAACAGCATGCATGCTGCGGCCACGGCGATCAGCGTTGCCTCCGAGTAGCTGAAGCTGAGCACGAAGCTGCCCGGGAAGAAGATGACGAGCAGCATCGCCCGGTAGGCGGTGCGCTCGTCGAACACCTCTCGCGCGATGAGACCGATCAGCCAGATCGCGATCGCGCCGAAGACGACGTTGATGAACAAGCCAGCGAAGACGTCACCGCCCGGCAGGACGGCATCGACGACGCGAACCACCATCGGGTACATGGGGAAGAACGCGGCACGCGCCTCGACCATGTCGTAGGTGACGTTCGGCGGGATGTCCCGTGGGTACCCCATGCGAACGATGCGGTAGTACCAGGCTCCGTCCCACGACGTCAGGACTTGGGTGATCAGGCCGACGGCGTTCTTCGGTCGTTCGGCCGGTATCCCGAGCTCGCCGGCGGTCCGCTTGGCCTCGGCAACCTCCTGCGAGGCGACGATCGCCGCACCAGCCATGACACACAGACGCGAGGCGAGGTACGCGATGGCGGCTCGCCCGATGTACGACCGCCACGAACGAGCATCACGCACGGGGGCGTCTTGGGCATCGACGACGACGTTCATCAGTCCGGCGACGCTACCAGTCGCCCCGCGCCCTGGCGGGGCACGTGGTCACCAGCGCTGCATCGGCAGGATGCGTTGCCGCGGCCCGAACTTCGGGGCCGCGTGACCGTCGAGGTGGATCAGCTTCACCACCCTGCCGCGGTGGCCGCGATAGGGCTCGAGGAGCGCGACGAGCCGGTCATCGTCGGCTCGCGGCTCACGAGCCAGCGCCCAGGCCACGGTGTTCTTCAGGTGGAAGTCGCCGACGGCGATCGCGTCGGGCTCGCCGAGTGCGGTGCCGAGGACGACCCCGATGGTCCATTCACCGATACCGCGTAGCAGCGACAGCTTCGATGCCACCTCGGCCGCCGGGAGGTCGATCCACGACTCGATCGTGCGCGCGTGGCGCGCCACCTCGACGAGCGCCTCGGCGCGTTTGCGTTCGACTCCGATGGGGTGAAACCACCACGTCGGGGTGACGGCAAGTCGTTCCGGTGCGGGCGGCAACCGCAGGTCGGGGTGCGGACCGGGCGCTCGATCACCGAGATGGAGGCAGAGGTGACGCCATTGCGCGACAGCCTCCTGCGCGGTGATCCGCTGGGCGAGGATGGTCGGCAGCAGCTCGTGATACAGCGTTCGACTCGCGCCGATCCGGAGGCCGGGGTGACGGTGTTGGGCTGCCATCACCACGGGGTGCGCATCGACGAAGCGAACGGGCGTGTCGTGGGTGCCGATGAGATGCGGTGCGCTGGCCAGCACGTGCTCGGCGCCCGGTCCCCATGCACGCATGCGGAGCTCACCCGTCCGCCAGTCGAGATGCAACGTTGCCGGGCCGTCGGGCGTGAGCGTGGCGCGCCAGAACTCTCCGTCGGACAGCTGGGTGGTGGGATCACCCCGACCGTTTCGCATCGGCGCGAGCGTTGACCGCTGCGGGAGCGGGTGCGTGTCGACGGCGATCGGGGCGATGACGTGCACGGGGTGACCGTAGCAAGGGGGTGCGATGCCGATCCGCGATTGCTGGGCTGGCACGATGGACCGATGCCGCAGACCGACACCCATCACCCTGCCGATCTCCCCGCCGGTCACCCCGCCGACGAGCCGGTCGAGCGCTCGACCCCACGACCGGGTATCACCCAACTCACGCTGAATCGGCCCACGAAACTCAACGCGATGACGGCGGAGCTCGTGGCGTCACTGCACCGCCACCTCGACGAGATCGCGATCGACCCGACGGTTCGAGTCGTTGTCATCACGGGTGCTGGGCGAGGGTTCTGCGCCGGGCTCGACCTCGGTGGCTACGGCCAGACCCCGAACACCGCGGGCCTCGGTCGTACCCAGGCGGGCTTCGCCACGCAGAAGCACATCGCCTCGCTGATCCCGCACCTTCGCTCGCTCCCACAACCCGTGATCGCCGCCGTCAACGGTGCAGCGGCCGGAGGCGGCTTCGCACTCGTGTTGGGCAGCGACGTGCGGCTCGCGGCGCGGGCGGCGAAGTTCAACGCTGCGTTCATCCGCATCGGGCTGTCGGCTTGCGACATCGGCACGAGCTGGCTGCTGCCGCGCCTCATCGGCGCGTCACGCGCCCAGGAACTGATGCTCACGGGACGAGTCTTCGACGCCGACGAAGCGTTCCGCATCGGTCTCGTCATCGACCTCGTCGACGACGATGCGTTGCTCGACACCGCGTACGCGAAGGCCGAGCAGATCATGCTCAACGCACCGTTCGGTGTCGCCCTCACGAAGGAAGGCATGTGGTCGGCGCTGGAGATTCCAGGGATGCAGGCTGCGATCGACTTGGAGAACCGTCAGCAGATCATGGCGTCGGCGACGGCCGACCATCGCGAAGCGATGATGGCGTTTCTCGAGCGGCGACCGCCGCGTTACGACAACACCTGAGGTGGCGACGTGATGGTGACGGGCGTGCCGGCAGGGAAATGGCACGCCACGAAGTGACCGGGCTCGATCTCGCGCAGTTGCGGCTCGTCGATCCGGCAGACGTCCTGCGCCGCGGGGCAGCGGGTGTTGAACCGGCACCCGGGCGGCGGCAGCACCGGTGATGGGATCTCACCTTCCACCGCAGTCTTGGTGACGGCGACTTCGGGGTCGGGCACGGGGATCGAGTTGAGCAGCACGTTGGTGTAGTGGTGCAGCGGTCGCTCGTAGAGCCGGTCGGACGGGGCGACCTCGCACATCTTGCCGAGGTACATCACCGCCACGCGGTCGCTGATGTTCTTCACGACCGCGAGGTCGTGCGCGATGAAGATCAGCGTGAGGCCGTAGCTCGCCTTGAGGTCTTCGAGCAGGTTGAGCACCTGCGCCTGGACGCTCACGTCGAGGGCGCTCACGGGCTCGTCGCAGATGATCAGTGACGGGTCGAGCACCAAGGAGCGCGCGATCGAGATGCGCTGGCACTGGCCACCCGAGAACTGGTGCGGCTGGCTCTCGGCCGCTCGGACCGGATCGATGCCGACGGTCTCGAGGAGGGCGTCGACCTTCGCCGATCGTTCGGCGGCGCTGCCGCGCTTCCAAATCGTGAGCGGCTCCATCACGATCTGACGGACCTTGCGTCGTGGGTTGAGCGACGAGATCGGATCCTGGAAGATCATCTGCATGCGCGTGCGTGCGGCGCGCATGTCGTC
>JBMOFX010000238.1:0-4434 GCA_049318665.1 Ilumatobacteraceae bacterium
CATCTCCCCCCACAGGATCGATGCCGCTGCGAATCGAGCGCCAGCGTCGCGCCGAGCGCCACCGGTTCCGGTTGGTGGCAGCGACTGCGCGGCCGCTGACCGGATGGTTGTCGCCGACGTGGACCGCCGCGCAGCATCTCCATCGGCTTGCCCGGGTGCACTGTCCCAGCGCATCGCCCCACGCCGCGCCCGTGTTCCTCCACGAACCCAGGGATGAGCACCTTGTCGGCGAACCGATCATCGACCGTGTGCGGTCCCCAGCTGGCGCACTCCTCGATCGCGCCCGCCGCGATGATCATGCCGTCACGCACGGCCACAGCCGTCGCCTCCGGGTTGGCCGGGTTCATGGTGACGATCTTGCGCGCCGTGAAGACGGTGGTGCTCATGCCCCGGGAGTGTAAGTACGCCGAGAACGTGGGGTCGAAGTGCTCGATTTCGCGCTCGTTCATGTCGTCGAGCGATCGCTGACTGCTGGCTACTCTCGCGCGATTCGACCGGCACGAGAGGCAGTGATGGACACGCGTTTGGAACGCATCGGACGACTGGCAGCGGTGGCGCAGGGACTCGAACGCGAGGGCGCCTACAACGGCGCGAAGCCGCTTCGGGCCGCCCTCGATGGCGAGTTGGCGCGCTACGCCAGCGCTGAGTCACCTTCGGGTGGCGCCGACGTGGCGGCGGCGCTCGATGCACTGGTGGCCGAGCTCGGCACTGAACTACCCGCCGGTGTTGCAGCGCTCTTGCCTGGTGTTGCCGATCACGTACGCGCCGGCCACACGATCCCGCTGGCCGAGGCACCGCGCGCTCACGTGTGTCGCGCCTGCGGTGAGGTGTTCCTCGGCGACGATCTGCCGGCCACCTGCCCCACCTGCGCCTCGCCGCCGCTGTCGTTCCGCGAGATACTGCCGATCTGGTACCTCGACCCGGCGAGCCCGGCCGAGTTGCTGGCAGGTATCGAGGCTGGGCGTCAGCAGGTGCTCGCCGTCGTGGCGGGTAGGTCGGACGAGTCGTTGGCAACCCAGCCGGCGCCGGGGGAGTGGTCGGCACGCCAGACGCTTCAGCACCTCCTTTTCGCGGAGGGACTCTTCGCCGAGCGCATCGGCCGCCTGCTCGACGAGGACGAGCCGAATCTTTCGGCACGCGCTGTGTGGGCCGAGACTCCCGCGTCGGACGAGGGCACCGTCGCCACCGAGTCGTCGGCATCGGAGTTGGCGGCAGAGATCGCCGAGCTCCGCGGCACCACCCTCGCTCGGTTGCAGGCGCTGCCGGCCGAGGCCTGGGAGCGTGCCGGTTCGCACCCCGAGTGGGGGCGTGTCACGGTGACGACGCAGGCCTCCTACTTCGGGCGGCACATGGCGTCGCACATGGCGCAGTTGAGTGCCGCGGCCGAAGGCCGTCTGCCCAGACGCTAGACAACCCGGCGTCATTCCTCGCCCAGCATCCGCGAGATTGAGAAGTGTTGCTCCACGTCGTGACCCTCACGACGTGGAGCGAAAGTTCGCCGAAAAAAATGTGGAGCTGGGGGGAATCGAACCCCCGTCCATCAGGCGATGAACGCCCGTGCTACGACCATTCCCGACTCACTCCCTGACGCAGGGAGACCGGCGGGTCGGTTGACCATCGGTTACCCGGTGGCCCACGGATCGTCTTTCCGAATCAGTCAGCGATCTTTCTCGCCGTCAGCCGTCTTTCCGGCTGCCATCCCCCGCTTCTGTTGCCGGGCTGCGGTGGATCGGCCCCGTGCGCCATTTCTGGTCACGATGTCTCTTCACTCACCTGAAATCAGGCGGCGAGAGCGAACTGCTCGTTGGCAATTCTTTGGGTTTGCCCCGTTTAGCGAGTCTGAGCAACTCGGGTCGCACGTTCGCCCAAGGAAACTGATGTCGAAACCTGTCAGCCCCGTGAGGGAATTGCCTGGTCACCCTACCTGGCGCGCACGCGGCACGATGCGGGCAGACTGTGCCGATGGGTGATCGCCTCCAGGGACGTCGAGCGTTGATCACGTCCGCCGATCGCTACATGGGCCCGGCCATCGTCGGGCTGTTCACGGCTGAGGGTGCCGTCGTGATCGCCGACGAACGTCCGCTCGTCGCGCGCGACGCCCCCGCTGCGTGCATCGCCGACGCCGGCGAGATCGACATCCTCGTTGCGAACCTCGGTGTGCCGGCGTTGATGTCGCCGATCACCGAGATGCCCGACGACGGTTGGCTCGCGTTGTTCGACGAGCTCGTCCATCCGCTCATGCGCCTCGTTCGTGCCGCGCTGCCCGCGATGCTCGAGCGGGGGAGCGGCAAGATCGTGGCGATCACCTCGTCGTCGCCGCTGCGACCCATCCGCCACGCCACGGCGTACGCAACCGCTCGTGCCGCACAGAACACGTTCATCCAGAACGTCGGCATCGAAGTCGCCGGTCGCAACGTGCAGGTGAACGCGATCGCGCAGAACTACATTGCCAACCCCACCTACTACCCGCCGGAGCTGGTGGCGACCGAGCGATTCCAGACCCACCTGCATCGCAACGTGCCTGCCGACCGACTCGGCCGACCCGAGGACACCGCCGAGCTTGCGCTGTTCCTCGCGTCGTCGCACAGCGACTTCATCTGCGGACAGGTCGTCCCGCTCGACGGTGGGTGGTCGGTGTGAGCCTGCGCACCAACACGCTCACCACCAAGCGCGAGGTCGCGTCAGCGTTCGCCGCGACGGGTTCCGCCCGAGCGCTCGCGGTGATGATTCCGATCGCCGCGGTGATCCGACTGGTTGCGGGGGATTGGGCGATCGCCGACCTTGCGGTGGCCATCGGGATCGTCACCGTCATCGGGCCGGTCGAGTGGATCATCCACCTCGTGCTCCTGCACGCGTCGCCCGATGCATGGACCACTCGTGTCCTCGGCACCAGCACCGGCCATCGCCAGCATCACATCGACCCGCCCGCCATCGACTTCCTGCTGCTGCGTCGCATCGACGCGCTCGTATTCGGCGGTTTGCTCGGTGCGCTCGCGGCGATCGGTTCGATCCCGTTCGCGCTCGTGTTCGGCGGATCGATGGTGGCGACAGCACTCACTGCTGTGGTCGTCGCGCTCGTCGCACTCGCGCACTACGAGTGGACGCACCTGCTCGTGCACACCGCGTACCGGCCACGCAGTCGCTACTACGCGCGACTCGCGCGCAACCACCGACGTCACCACTATCGCAACGAGCGCTATTGGCTCGGCGTCACGTCGAATCTCGGCGACCGGATCATGCGCACGCTGCCGAAGAGCGACGAGTCGGTCCCGCGTTCGGAGACCGCTCGCACGCTCGGCGGCTGAGCTTCGCGCTGATCGCGTGCCGTGAATCAGGCGGCGGGCACCAGCACGGTGTCGATGGCGTGGATGAAGCCGTTGTCGGCCTCGATGTCGGGGGTGACGACCGTGGCGCCACCGATGGTGACGGTGGTGCCATCGGCGACGACGGGCAACGACGTGCCATTGAGGTTCACGACGCTCGAGAAGATGGAGATCGTCTTCGAGTCCTGCGGCAGCGGCAGCACGTGGTTCTGGAGCAGTGCCTTCAGCGCATCCGGATCGGCGAGCACGGCGTCGATGGCGGGCTGACCGAGCTTGGCGAAGGCCTCGTCGGTCGGTGCGAGGACGGTCAGCTTCTTGGTCGACAGTGTCTCGGTGAGGCCCGCTGCCTCGACGGCGGCGAGCAGCGTGGTGAAGTTGCCCGCGGCGGTGGCGACCTCGATGATCGAGCCCTTCGCGGCCGGTGCCTCGGTGGTGGTGGGGGCGACCGTGGTGCTCGCCTCGGTGGTCACCGCCTCAGTCGTGGTGGGGGCGTCACTGGCTGGCGTGGTCACGGCGACGGTCGTGGTGGCGTCGGCGCTGGTGTCATCGCTGCCGCAGGCGGCGGGGACGAGGGCGGCGAACGCGAGTGTGGCGAGGACGAGGGTGTTGCGGCGTGCAGACATGAGGGCTCCGTGTACGAGGGGGAACGGCGAGTGTGTCGGGAATCACCGCGCCCCGCGCCCCGCGAGCGCCCGCTGTGCCGGACGTCATAGCGACGTCGCGCTCGTTGTGCCGACCGCTCCAAGAAAAAGTTCCGGTGGGGGTTGACGTCTCGCGAACAGGTGAATAGGATCGAACACATGTTCGAGTGGGATGCGATCAACAAGGTGGCAGCGCTGGTCACCGATGGTGTCGATGACGCCGACGCATCCACCATCGCCGACGCCATCCGACTCGTCGCACGAGTCCGGTCGTGCCTCGATGCGTTCGAGATCCGCCTTGCGAACCGTGCGGAGGAACTCAACGCCGACGGCAAATGCGAACCCGCCTCGTCGATGCTCGCGCGGAATGGTCGCACCTCCCAGAAAGCCGGCCGGCGCACCGCCGCACGCGCCAAAGCCGCCGCGCAAGCCCCCGCCGTGCAAGACGCGTTAGCAGCAGGTGAGATCAC
>JBMOFX010000239.1:0-4399 GCA_049318665.1 Ilumatobacteraceae bacterium
CATCGTCGGTGTCGACGTGATCGACACCGACGGGTCGTGGACGTCGGTTGCCGGCCTCGGCGATATCGGTGCGATCCTCGTCCGCCCCGACCAACACGTCGGCTGGCGTGCTGCGACCCTCGGCGACGATCCAGTCGGCGCGATCCGCGCCGCGCTCGATCGTCTCGTCGGACACCCGACGACGACGGCCACCGCATGACAGCGGTCGAGACACGCGGTCGACCGCGCCTGCGCGATGACGAAGAGATCCTCGTCGCGGCACTGCAAGCGTTCGCGGCGCATGGCTTCGATTCGATGTCGGTGCGCACGCTCAACGCCGACCTCGGGCTGAGCAACGGCACGATCAACCAACGCTTCGGCTCGAAGGAACAGCTGTACTTCGCGGCCGTCGATCATGGCTTCGACACGTTCCTCGCAGAGATCGACGCCGAACGCAACCGGCGGCCGGTCACCGGGGACGACCTCGACGCCCTCCGTGAACTGATTCGCGCGTTCCTCCTCACCGCAGCACGGCGGCCGGAGCTCGGCCGGCTCATGAACCAAGAGGGCCTGCATCACACGGACCGGCTCGACTACATCCGTCGCACGGTGATCGACCCGACGTTTGCGACGACCGGCGAGCTGATCGACCGATTGGTCGCCGCGGGCCGGATTCATCCGGTGTCGTCGCGGCTGGTGTTCTTCCTCGTCGCCCACGGCGCTGAGGCTCCGTACACGCTGACCGCGCTGTCGGCCGCGTTCGACGATCACGACGGTCCCCTCGACATCGCATCGCACGCAGAGACCGTCACCGACGTGATCGTGCGTGGCCTCATCCGATCGTCCCAGCCGGTGCAGCCGCGGCAGCCGTCGTCGTAACCTCCGGCCATGGCCTTCACCGGGTTCCCCGACGCGGCGTTCTCGTTCTTCGAGGCGCTCGCCGCCGACAACACGCGCACGTTCTGGCAGGCGAACAAGGGCACCTACACCGCTGCGGTTCGAGCGCCGATGGATGCCCTCATCGCCGAGCTCGAGGAGTTCGGTCCGTTCCACGTGTTCCGGCCCTACAAGGACGTCCGTTTCGCGAAGGACAAGACGCCCTACAAGGATCACATCGGCGCGTACGGCGAGTCCGAAGGTGGGGCCGGCTACTACCTCCAGCTCGGCGCCTCTGGCCTGATGGCAGCGACCGGCTACTACCAGTTGGCGTCCGATCAACTCACCCGCTTCCGCGAGGCGGTCGACGCCGAAGCGATGGGGGAGGAGATCGCGGGGATCGTCGCTGGCCTCACGAAGGCTGGCTTTCGGATTGGCGCGTTGAGCGAACTCAAGACGGCGCCGCGTGGCTATCCGAAGGATCACCCGCGCATCGAGCTGTTGCGCCGCAAGGGCCTCACCGCCGCACGCTCGTGGGATCACGCGTCCTGGATGGGGACGCGGCAGGTGGTGAAGCGGGTGCGCGAGTCGTGGGCCAAGGCGGCCGACATGAACGCGTGGCTCGATGCGCACGTGGGGCCGAGCACCCTCGCCCCCGACGATGACGAGCTCGCCCGGTTCGGTCCGCTCTGACCGGATCGTCGTTCCGCCTGTCCGCGTGGAACCATGGGGACAGATCGTTTGACTTTGGAGGTACGAACATGGTTGGTGGCGCACTCAAGACGTCGAGCATGGATGATCTCGACCTGCGGATGTCCGAAAAGGTCAGGCCGCTGTTCGAGGCGGTGAGGATCTTCATCCGTGAAGAGGTCGACCCGATCACCGAGGAGTTCCACCGGTTGGGGGAGGGGCGCGCCGATCGGTGGAGCTGGGCGCCCGGCCAGCTCGAGCTGCTCGACACCGTGAAGGCGAAGGCCAAGGCGCAGGGACTGTGGAACTTCTTCCTCCCCGACGCCGAAACCGGCCAGGGCCTCAGCAACCTCGACTACGCGTACATCGCGGTCGAGCTCGGCAAGAACCGTCTCGCCTCGGAGTGCCTCAACTGTTCCGCCCCCGACACGGGCAACATGGAAGTGCTCGAGCGTGTGGGCACCCCCGAGCAGAAGAAGCAGTGGCTCGAACCGCTCCTCAACGGTGAGATCCGCTCGGCCTACGCGATGACCGAGCCGGGCGTGATGAGCTCCGACGCCAAGCAGATCCAGACCGCAGCGGTGCTCGACGGTGACGAGTGGGTGATCAACGGCGAGAAGTTCTACATCTCGGGCGCTGGCGACCCGCGCTGCAAGGTGATGATCACGATGGTGCGCACCAGCCCCGACGCCGACACCTACAAGCAGCAGTCGCAGATCCTCGTCCCGATGGACGCGGCGGGTGTCGAGATCGTCGGCCCGATGTACGTGTTCGGTGGCGACGACGCACCGCACGGTCACATGCACATCCGCTTCAACGACGTGCGTGTCCCGAAGGACAACGTGCTGTGGGGCGAAGGACGCGGGTTTGAGATCTCCCAGGTCCGCCTCGGGCCGGGCCGCATCCATCACTGCATGCGTTCCGTCGGCGCTGCCGAGCGCGCCATCGAGATGATGGTCGAGCGCGGTGTGAGCCGTGAGGGCTTCGGCAAGAAGCTGATCAACCTCGGCAAGAACATGGAGGTCGTGTCACGCGCCCGCATCGAGGTGGAAGCGATGCGCCTGATGGTGCTGCGTGCCGCCAAGGCGATGGACACCCTCGGCAACGCGGAGGCCCGCGTGTGGGTGAGCGCCGTCAAGGCGATGGTGCCCGAGAAGTGCTGCCAGATCATCGACGAGGCGATCCAGATGCACGGCGCGGCCGGCATCAGCCAGTGGTTCCCGCTCGCCGACATGTACCACAGCCAGCGCACGCTCCGGCTTGCCGACGGCCCGGACGAGGTGCACCACCAGGTGGTCGGCCGCGCCGAGGTGAAGAACCACCAGATGAACTCGACCACCGAACACCTCGCTCGCGGCGCTGCCTTCACGGGGCCCTGATGGGTGATCGAGTGAGGATCGGGTTGCTGGGGGCGTCGCGGATCGCGCCGCCCGCAGTCATTGCACCGGCCGGGTCGGTCGATCGGGTGGAGATCGTCGCGGTCGCAGCACGCGACCTCGGTCGCGCCGAGGCCTATGCGGGGCAGCACGGCATCCCTGTCGCACTCGGGAGCTACGAGGAGCTGATCGCCGACGACCGGATCGACGCCGTCTACAACGCACTACCGGCGTCGGCACACGCTCCGTGGACGATCGCTGCGCTCGAGGCCGGCAAGCACGTGCTGTCGGAGAAGCCCTTCTGCCTCAACGCTGCCGAGGCCCGCGCGATGGTCGACGCGGCCACGGCCGCCGATCGAGTGCTCATCGAGGCCTACCACTGGCGGTACCACCCCTTCGCTGCTCGGGTGCGCGAGGTGCTCGACAGCGGTCGGATTGGCACGATCACGAGCTTCGAAGGGACGTTCTCGGTGCCCATCGCCGACGTGACCGACATTCGCCATGATGTGGCGCTCGGTGGGGGAGCGTTCATGGACCTCGGTTGCTACCCGTTGCACATGTCGCGCTTCGTGTTCGGCTCTGAACCGACGGTGCTCAGCGCGACAGCGGTCGAGGGCAACCCCGGCATCGACCTCAGTCTCTCCGCTGAGTTGGCCTACGACGGCGTGCCGGCTCGCGTGAGCTGCGACATGTCGCCTGGTGCATCTGTTGACATGTGGTTCCACGTCACCGGCACCGACGGTGAGCTGCACGCGACGAACCCGATCCAGCCGGCGTTGGGGAACGCGTTACGGATCACCGATGCCAGCGGAACCAGCACCGAGAGCGTCGCTGGTGCAGCCACCTATCACTACCAACTCGAGGCCTTCGTGGCGGCGGTGCTCGACGGCACGCCGGCTCCGACCGGTGGTGACGATGCCATTGCCACGATGGTGGCGATGGATGCGATCTACGCCGCGGCGGGCCTCCCGCCGCGCGGTGCCTGAGGGGTACCCTTTCTGATGAGCGACACCCAGGATGGCGCAGAAGCCGTCGACGAAGCAGCCACCGCCACCGATCCGGATGACGCGGAGCACTTTGATCCGGCGCCCGATGTTCCCTACCTCGTCGAGGAGGAACTCGTGACGGAGCCGATCGTCGATTCGGTGGCCGTACGTGAGGCTCGGCTCGATCCTGACGACGACGACATCGTCGCCTCGGCTCGCGACGACCGCGAAGAGGCGCTGATCGAGGCCGATCTCGTGGAGCCGCTCGTGACCGACGGGAACAGCCTGGTCGGTGATGTCGATTCGCCGTCGGCGGAGGAGGCGGCAATCCACATCGTCGGCACCTGAGTCGGGGCGCGCCGCGCTGCCCTTGCTAGGCGGCATGTGCGGCCTGTTTGGTGGTGACGATGGGTTGCAACGGGGAGTCGATGAGGTGCTCCCCGTCGGGTCGCCAGATGCGGATGGTTCGTTCGGGGGTGAGTTCGATTCGCC
>JBMOFX010000240.1:0-4397 GCA_049318665.1 Ilumatobacteraceae bacterium
CCCACGGCGACGCCGCGAACTTTCGCGATCACCGGCTGCGGCAAGCGGTGCAGCGCCAACGCCACGTCGCCCACTTCGCGCATCGCCGCGAGTTGATGACGCTCGGGGCCACCCGAGGCCGTGAGGTCGGCACCGGAACAGAATGCCCCGCCGGCTCCGGTGAGGACCACCACCCGGTCGTCGGCGCTTGCTGCGATCTCGCGAAAGGTGGCGAGCAGCTCCTGCCACATCACGCCGTTGATCGCGTTCTTCTTCTCGGGCCGTTGCAAGGTGATGGTGACGACGCCGTCACACCGCTGGACATCGATGGTCTCCATGCGCGGGGACGATACTGAGGGCATGGGATTCAATCCGCATCGCAAGCGCGTCGCCCGCACCACCGACTATCTGTTCGTCGGCGCGGCGGTGATCGCAGTGGTGGTGCTGGTGATCTGGGCCCTGCTCGGTTGACGCGCTGATCAGAACGCGCCTTCGATCACCTCGACCTCCGTGCCGGTGATCGCGACGACGTCGAACCGCAGCGCCCCACGATGACCAGGGTGCTCTGCGAGCCATCGCATCGCGAGAATGCGGATGCGGCGTTGCTTGGCAGCACCGACGGCCAGCGCTGGCGACCCGTACCACCCCGACGCGCGAGCCTTCACCTCGACGAAGACGACTTCCCCGGGGCGCGCCACCACGATGTCGAGTTCACCGACGTCGCATCGCCAGTTCCGATCGTGCACTCGGTACCCATGCTGCTCATACCATCGTGCAGCTTGCTGCTCGCCCCATCGCCCGCGGGCCTGTCGGGCTAGATCGACAGGTCGGCTGCCGGCAGTTCCTCGACGTTGACGTCCTTGAACGTCAGCACCCGGACCTTCGGCACGAACCGGCTCTTCCGGTACATGTCCCACACCCATGCGTCGGTCAACTCCACCTCGATGACGGGGCGAGCGGCTTCACCGGTGACGGTGAGCTTGACGTCGTTCGCCAGGTAGAACCGGCGCTCGGTCTCCACGGCGTAGCGGAACATCGACGCCACATCTTGGTACTCGTGCGCGAGTTGGAGCTCTCGCTCGGCCTCGAAGTTCTCGAGATCGTCTGAGCTCAACGGAGGGAGTCCAACCGGACCGAAGGGTGAGAGCGAAGCCTCAGGCCTCGCGCTTCTCGCGGATCTTCGCAGCCTTACCCGAACGATCGCGCAGGTAGTACAACTTGGCCCGACGGACGTCGCCGCGCTTGACGACCTCGATCTTGGCAACCGTGGGAGCGTGCATCGGGAACGTGCGCTCGACGCCCACGCCGTAGCTGACCTTGCGGACCGTGTAGGTCTCGGCCACGCCACTGCCCTGGATGCGGATCACGTTGCCCTGGAAGATCTGGACGCGCTCCTTGTTGCCCTCGACCACCTTCACGTGCACCTTCAGTTCGTCACCGGGCCCGAACTGCGGGAGATCGGTACGGATGTACTGGTTGTCGACGAGATCGGTGGACTTCATGGCGCGAACATCCTGCATGCCTGGAGAAATGGAACGGCTAAGGATAGGTGACCGGAGGGAACTCTTCCAACAGCCGTTGTTCGATCTGCGTGAGGCCCCCGCGCGCGTCGATGAGGTCGGGACGGTAGCGAAGCGTGCGATGGAGCGCCTGTGCATGACGCCAACGGGCAATGCGGGCGTGGTCGCCGCCGCGCAACACCTCGGGGATCGACCACGAGCGGAACTCGGCTGGCCTCGTGTACTGCGGCTCCTCGAGCAGGCCACTTGCGCCGAAGCTCTCGGTGACCGGGCTCGTCGCGTTGCCCATCGCTCCGGGCAGCAGCCGCGTGACAGCCTCGATGACCAGGCACGCAGCGACTTCACCACCGCTGAGCACGACATCGCCCACGCTGAGCTCACCGTCGACCACGTGCTCGCGCACCCGATGATCGACACCCTCGTAGCGGCCGCACAGGAGACTGAACCCACCCGACGTTGATGCCGTCGCGGCGAGCTCGTGGGCCATCTCCTGATCGAATCGCCGACCACCGGGCCCCAGCAGGAACAGCGGGCGAGGCGGGTCGGCCGCTTCGACCGATGCGATGATCGGCTCGGGCTTCATCACCATGCCGGCGCCGCCACCGAACGGTGCATCGTCGACGGTGCGATGCACATCGGTCGTGTGATCACGCAGGTCGTGCAGGCGCAGGTCGAGCAGACCGCTGGCCCGGCACTTGCCGAGCAGGCTCTCCGCGCAGAACGCGTCGACGAGACCGGGGAAGATGGTGAACACGTCGATGCGCACGATCTGCAAGCCTACGAGTGATGCTGTTCCACATTGCCGATCGCACCCGATGGGAGGCGTCGCTCGCCGACGGGTCGTACACCCAGTCGACCCGCGGCATGGAACTCGATGCCGTTGGTTTCATCCACCTGGCATCGCAGACCCAGGTGAGCGGGGTACTCGACCGGTTCTACGAGGGCGTCGACGATCTCGTGCTGCTCCACATCGACGAGTCGCGGCTCACCGCACGAGTGATGTTCGAGCCAGCACCCGGCACCGACGAGCTGTTCCCACACCTCTACGGGCCACTCGACACCGACGCTGTGGTGGCGGTGACGACGATTCGCGGTGCGTGAACGCCGCAGATTAGTCGAGCAGGTCGAACAAGCCGTCGGGTGCCTCGACGGTGACAACACCCTCGACGAGTGACACGACGAACGTGACCGGGACGAGGTGGCCGGTGTCGAGCTCGAGGAGATCGTTGGCCGGGTTGTCGAGCACACCGACGCACACGTCGCGTTCGGTTCCGGTCTGGTCGATGACGCGAGCGCCGATCAACTCGTGGACCCAGAGCGCATCGGCGTCGGTGAGCGGCGCCGCGTGCAGTGTCCGCCCGGCCAGCCCCTCCGCCGCGTTGCGGTCGTCGACGCCATCGAAGCGGACGACCCAGCGGCTCGGCGGTTGCGGACGGGACGACACGACCTCACGCCACTGCGTGCCATCGTGCAAGCGGGATCCGACGGCCACACGCTCGGCCCGATCGGAACTGAGCGTGACGACCACTGCGCCCTGAACACCATGTGCGCGGCCGATGCGGCCGACTTCGAGCAAGCCCTCGGGAATCGAGGTGGTCATCGCGAAGCGCGGGTCAGTCGACGAAGTCGACGTCGACCTCGACGCCGTCACGCACGCCCGCAGCACGCACCACGGTGCGGATGCTCTGCGCGGTGCGACCGCGACGGCCGATCACGCGGCCGAGATCGCCAGGACCCACGGTGACTTCGAGCTTGACACGGTTGCGGCCGGCGGTTGCCCCGACCCGAACTGCGTCGGGGTCGTCGACGAGCGAACGAACGACATGCTCGAGCACTGCGGTCGACACCGGTGCCACGATCTGGTTCTCCGGGTCGGTCACTGCGTCGGTGGTGGAGTCGGTCACCGGGCGGCCTTGGCCTCGGTGAACGCCTCCCAGGCCCCGGTGGCCTCGAGCAACTTCTTCACCCGCTCCGTCGGCTGGGCACCGTCGAGCAACCACTTCACGGCCTTGTCGCTGTCGATCGAGATCGTCGACGGCTCGGTACGCGGGTTGTAGGTGCCGATGATCTGGATGAAGCGGCCGTCGCGAGCGGAACGGCTGTCAGCCGCGACCACGCGATATTGCGGCTGCTTCTTCTTGCCCACTCGGGTGAGGCGAAGCTTGACTGCCATACAGGACTGCACTCCTTGGGAAAACGAACCGGCTGAGGTTACCTAGCCGGGCCTGGAAACCCACTCGGCAACCCAGGGAGACCTGGCATGCCGGGCAGACCTGGCGCTCCGGGCATGCCAGGCAGACCGGCCGGCATCGGAGGCATCCCGCCGAAGCCGCCGCGCTTGCCCTTCTTGCCCTTCTTGCCACCCTTGCCCATCCCCATCGCACCCATCTTCTTCATCATCTTCTGCATCTCGCTGAACTGCTTCACGAGACGGCTGACGTCGCCGGGGGTGGTGCCGCTGCCGACCGCAATGCGGTTGCGGCGGCTGCCGTTGATGAGCTCGGGCTTGCGCCGCTCGAGCGGCGTCATCGATCGGATGATCGCCTCGACAGGCTTGAGCTGGTCGTCGTCGATCTGCGCGCCCTTCAACTCCTTCGGCATGCCGGGCATCATCCCAAGCAGGTTGCCGAGCGGGCCCATCTTCTTCAGCTGCTGGAGCTGATCGAGGAAGTCGTCGAGGGTGAACTCGCCTTCGAGGAGCTTCTCGGCCGCCGCCTCCGCCTGATCTTGTTCGAAGGCCTGCTCGGCCTGCTCGATGAGGGTGAGCATGTCGCCCATGCCGAGGATGCGGCCCGCCATGCGATCGGGGTGGAACTGCTCGAATTCGCTGAGCTTCTCGCCCGTGGATGCGAACGCGATCGGCCGACCGATGACTTCCTTCACCGACAGCGCCGCGCC
>JBMOFX010000241.1:0-4381 GCA_049318665.1 Ilumatobacteraceae bacterium
GGCATCGGGTAGTTCTCGTTGTAGAGCGTGAGGTAGTAGAAGACGTCGGGATCGAGGCCGTCGCGGCTGTCGCCGTACATCCGGTGGAGGCCCGCCTGCACGATCGTTGCCACCTCGTACGCGAAGGCCGGGTCGTAGGCCTGCACCGGCGGCACCGTCGACGCGAGCACGAGCGAGTGGCCGTCCTGGTGCTGGAGCCCTTCGCCGAGCAGCGTCGTGCGGCCGGCGGTTGCGCCGAGCATGAACCCGCGAGCGCGTGCGTCGGCCGCCTGCCAGATGAGATCACCCACGCGCTGGAAACCGAACATCGAATAGAACGTGTAGAACGGCACCATCGCCAAGCCGCGGTGCGCGTAGGCAGTGGCGGCGGCGATGAAGCTCGACATGGCACCGGCCTCGGTGATGCCCTCTTCGAGGATCTGACCGCTCGACGCCTCGACGTACGACAGCAGCAGGTCGTGGTCGACCGGCTCGTACTTCTGTCCCTGCGACGCGTAGATGCGTAGCTCGCGGAAGAGCGCATCCATGCCGAACGTGCGCGCCTCGTCGGGAATGATCGGCACGACGTAGCGACCGAACGCCTCGTCACGCGCCAAGTTGCGGAGCAGACGGGTGAAGCCCATCGTGGTACTCACGGCCTGCTCACCGGAGCCCTTGCGTAGCTCGACGAACGCTTCGTCGGACGGCAGCGGGAGCGGCTTGCGCGGTGCGCGACGGCGCTTCGGGATGCTGCCACCGAGCGCGCGGCGGCGCTCCATCATGTACTGGTACTCGACCGAGTCCGCCGGTGGACGGAAGTACGGCGGCATGTCGCCGTCGAACGCGCTCTCGGGGATCTCGCCGTGGAGGTACAGACGGTCGCGCAGCGCGAGCAGCTGGTCGCGGTTCATCTTCTTGATCTGGTGCGTCGCGTTGCGACCCTCGATCTCCGGGCCGAGCGTCCACCCCTTGACCGTCTTCGCGAGGATCACCGTCGGCGCACCGGTGCCGAGGTTTTCGGTAGCCGCCTTGTATGCCGCGTAGAGCTTGCGGTAGTCGTGACCGCCGCGCGGCAGGTTGACGAGGTCGTCGTCGGTGAGGTGTTGCACCATCTGGCGAAGGCGCGGGTCGGGGCCGAAGAAGTTGTCGCGGATGTACGCGCCCTGCTCGATCGTGTAGCGCTGGAACTCGCCGTCGACGGTGGTGTTGAGCTTGTTGAGCAGCACGCCGTCCTTGTCTTGCGCGAGCAGCGGGTCCCACTTCGAACCGAGGATCACCTTGATGACGTTCCACCCGGCACCGCGGAACACAGCCTCGAGCTCTTGGATGATCTTGCCGTTGCCGCGCACCGGGCCATCGAGGCGCTGCAGGTTGCAGTTGACGACGAAGACCAAGTTGTCGAGCCGCTCACGGCTGGCGAGCGTGAGCGCTCCGAGGGTCTCGGGTTCGTCGCACTCGCCGTCGCCGAGAAACGCCCACACGCGGCTGTTCGACGTGTCGTCGAGTTCGCGGTTGAGCAGGTAGCGGTTGAACCGAGCGTGGTAGAGCGCGGTGAGCGGGCCGAGGCCCATCGACACCGTCGGGAACTCCCAGAACTCGGGCATGAGGCGTGGGTGCGGGTAGCTCGACAGACCGCGGCCGCCGCGGCCGATCTCACGACGGAAGTGATCGAGATCGTCGTTCGTGAGGCGACCCTCCATGAATGCGCGGGCGTACACGCCGGGCGCGGCGTGGCCCTGGATGTAGACGTGGTCGCCCGCGTTGCCGTCGTCCTTGCCGCGGAAGAAGTGGTTGAAGCCGATCTCGTAGAGGCTCGCCGAGCTGGCGAAGGTCGACAGGTGGCCGCCGATCCCGTCGGCCGACTTGTTGGCACGCACCACCATCGCGGCGGCGTTCCAGCGGACGTAGGCGCGGATGCGGCGCTCGATGAACTCATCGCCGGGGAACCACGGCTCGTTCTCACGCGGGATGGTGTTGATGTACGGCGTGCTGACCGTCGCCGGGAAGCTCACCTGGCTCTCGCGAGCCCGCTCGAGCAGCTTGGACAGCAGGAACCGGGCGCGGGGCTTGCCGTGCATGTCGATGACGGCGTCGAGGCTGTCGAGCCACTCCTCCGTCTCACCGGGATCGCTGTCGGGGATCTGGTTGACGAATCCGTCGAAGATCATGGTTCGTAGTCTCGCAGCATTACCGGTCGGTAATGCCGAGTCTCCCTACAGTGATCTCGTGACAGAGATCTTCACCGACGGTGCGTGCTCGGGGAACCCGGGACCGGGCGGCTGGGCGTGGGCGGTCGCGCCGTCTGGTGAACGGCACGGCTCGGGCGGTGAAGCGCACACGACGAACCAGCGGATGGAGGTGCGCGCCGTGCTCGAAGCGCTGCGCGCCAACCCGGGCGAACTCACCATCGTGTCCGACTCGACGTACGTCGTGAACTGCTTTCGCGACGGCTGGTACGTGCGGTGGCAGCGCAACGGGTGGCGCAACGCGAAGAAGGAGCCGGTCGCCAACACCGACCTGTGGAAGCCCCTCGTCGAGCTCTACGAACAGCGCCGACCGGCGTTCCGATGGGTGAAGGGCCATTCGGGTGACGCCATGAACGACCTCGTCGACCGCCTCGCCGTCGCCGCGGCGCAGGGCCCGTTCGATCCCTCACCCACGGCAGCGCCGGCACCGGCCGCTGAGCAGTCGTCGTTGTTCTGACGCAGCGACGTCACACCCCCGCTGCAGGCTCTCGACCCATGGGACCGCACGCTCACTATCAACCGGCCGCAGAGACCGAGCGCCTCGTCCGCCTCGGCATCGTTGCGGCCCTGAGCGGGGACATGAGCGCCGTGGGACGCCTGTTCGAAATCGTCCGCGACCTCGACGCACTCGGACGCGACGACCTCATCGATTCGGCCTTCGCTCGCGTCGCCCCCGAGTACCTCGGTGCGATCTGGGAGCGGGGCTGGTCACCGCTCGACGTGGTGCACGCAGCCCAACACGAGTTCGGACGGGTGATCGGCAGCCTCACCGCCGAGATCGTGTTGGCCGACCCGCGACTCGGCGCCGCCAACAGGCCCGAGGCGTGGAGCGAGCAACTCGAGTCGCTGCGCGGACGCCGGACACGTCGATCGACCTCGCGCGACGAGTTCGGCAAGCTGCTCGATCGGTTCACGCTCGTGCAGCGCATCGTTCGGTTGCCACCACTGGTGCCCGTCCTCACCCCACCGTCCGAGTGGGGCATCGCGCGGCCGACGGTCGAGGCGTCTCGCGGGTCGAACCCCGGATCGGTCGATGCCAGGCTGCTCGAGAAGGTTCGTGCCCTGCTCGCCAAAGCCGAGTCGACCACCTTCGAAGCCGAGGCCGATGCCTTCATGTCGAAAGCGCAGGAGCTGATGGCTCGCCACGCGATCGACGTCGCCATGCTCCAGGCGGGCGACTCGCGGCACGGGCTCGTCGGGGGAGTGCGCGCGCGGCGCGTCCACATCGACGACCCGTACGCCGCACAGAAGGCGCAACTGCTGGGGGTGGTGGCCCACGCCAACGACGCGAAGGTGGTGTGGCACGAGGGGTTCGGATTCGCGACCGTCATCGGGTTCCCCGTCGAACTCGACCTCACCGAACTCACGTTCACGTCGCTTCTCGTGCAGATGACGCGGGCGATGACGGCGGCCAGCAGTGCCGATCGGGCGCGAACCCGGGCGCCCGCGTTCCGGCGAGCGTTCGTGCTCAGCTACGCGCAGCGGATCGGTGAGCGCCTGCTCGAGGCCACGCAGCGCGCCACCGACGAGGCCGGCCAGCAGTACGGGGCGGCGTTGGTGCCGGTACGCAAGGCGCGCCGCGAAGCCGTGGAGGAGCGATCCGCGGCGTGGTTCCCCAACACCCGGCCGATCCGCACCCGGTCCGTCGATGCGGGCGGCTGGTACGCCGGTCGCCAGGCCGCCGACCTCGCCCGCCTCAGCCCCGACCTCGACCAGATCCGGTGACCCGCGGGGCTCCACTTGGGTCGCAGGAGGTGTGAGCGCCTATCGTCCGCCGCCATGGACATCACAGGTGCAAGCGCAATCGTCACGGGTGGAGCCTCCGGCATCCGAGCAGCCACCGCACGCCGCCTGGCGGCGCTCGGGGCCAAGGTCGTCATCGCCGACCTGCAGGCCGACAAGGGCACGGAACTGGCCGACGAGATCGGCGGGGCGTTCGCCCGGGTCGACGTCACCAACACCGACGACATCGTCAACGCCGTCGAGATGGCGAAGAGCATGGGGCCGCTCCGCGTGCTCGTGAACTCGGCCGGCATCGGTTGGGCACAGCGCACGGTCGGCAAGGACGGCTCGTACGA
The DNA here is from genome assembly GCA_049318665.1 of Ilumatobacteraceae bacterium. Lineage (GTDB taxonomy): Bacteria > Actinomycetota > Acidimicrobiia > Acidimicrobiales > Ilumatobacteraceae > VFMC01. Next base: position 4,304 of record JBMOFX010000241.1, read on the forward strand.
CTCGGCCGCGAACCTCGATGCGTTCAAGCGCGTCATCGCGATCAACCTGGTCGGCAGCTTCGACTGCATCCGCATCGC
>JBMOFX010000242.1:0-4371 GCA_049318665.1 Ilumatobacteraceae bacterium
GTGCTGCTCGAACGCGGTCCGTTCCCCGGCAGCAAGAACATGTACGGCGGCGTGGTCTACCCGCGCATCCTCGACGCGCTGATCCCGAACTGGTGGGAGGAAGCACCCGTCCAGCGCTGGATCACCCGTCGCTCGACGATGTTGCTCACCGACACCCAGGCGCTCACCGTCGACTTCCGCAGTGAGTCGTGGGGACGTCCGCCGCACAACGGTGCCACGGCGTACCGACCCGATTTCGATCACTGGCTCGCCGGCCACGCCGAGGCGGCTGGCGCGCAGCTGCTGTGCAGCACCACGGTGACGGGTCTGATCCGCGATGCACGCGGAAGGGTGTGCGGCGTGCGTACCGATCGCCCCGAGGGAGATCTCACCGCACGTGCCGTCGTCGCATGCGACGGCGTCAACAGCTTCCTCGCGAAAGAGGCCGGCCTGTACGGCGAGGTCGACGCGAAGAACTACACGCTCGGCGTGAAGGAGACGCTCGCACTCCCGAAAGACGCGATCGACGAGCGGTTCGCCGTGCGCGGTCGCGATGGTGTCGACATCGAGATCCTCGGCGGAACCGGTGGGGTCAACGGCGGCGGGTTCGTCTACACCAACCTCGACACGATCGCCGTGGGCGTGGTCCTGAAGCTGCCGAAGCTCGCTGCGCAGCAGCGACGACCCGAGGACATCATCGCCGGGCTCAAGGCCCATCCGGCGATCGCGCCGCTCGTCGAAGGCGCCGAACTGAAGGAGTACTCGGCCCACGTCATTCCCGAGGCCGGTCTGTCGATGATGCCGAAGCTGGCCGCCGACGGCTTGCTCGTGGCCGGCGACGCCGCCGCGATGTGCCTCGCCGCCGGCATCTGGCTCGAGGGTGTCAACTTCGCGATGGCGAGCGGCATGTACGCAGGCGAGGCGCTCGTCGACGCGATCCGCGACGGCGATACATCGCTCATCGGACTCGGTGGCTACGAACGACGCCTGCGCGACACGTTCGTGCTCCGCGATCACCGCAAGCTGCGTCGCGCCCCACACCTCGTGCTCAGCGACCGGGTGCAGCACGTGTATCCGCAGATGATCGCGAACGTCGTCGAGGGCATGTTCCATGTCGACAACCCGAACCCGAAGCCGGGTCTTCGCAAGCTCCTCAACCGCGAGCGCAAACGAGCAGGCGTGTCACTGCGCGACCTCGCGCGTGACGGCTTCGACGGATGGAGGACGTTCGGATGACCACCTGGCCGGAGATCTCGTTCCAAGACCGTATGACCACGGCGCGCTTCGATGTCGGCGAACGCGCCCACATCGTGGTGGACGGCCGCAAGTGCGTCGACTGCAGCACGCAGCAGTGCGTCGTCGCCTGCCCCGCCAACCTGTTCGTGCCCACGAGCGACGGCGGCATCGTGTTCAACTACGAGCAGTGCTTCGAATGCGGCACGTGCTACCTCGTCTGCAACGAGGAGGGTGCGATCACCTGGACCTACCCCGACGGCGGCAACGGCGTCGTGTTCCGTCGCACGTGATCGCCGCCTGCCTCAAGTGGACCGCGCTGCCGGGCGACGAGTCCGACGACCGGTTCGCCGGCGTCTCCCCCGCTGACCTCGCCGCACTCGAGCTCGCGCTTCGCCTCGGCGACCTCCTCGGTGAGGAGGTGCTGGCCGTAGCAAGTGGTCCGGCCGGCGCGGAGCGAGCACTGCGTGATGCGCTCGCCGCCGGCGCGACTCGCGCGGTGCGCATCGACGCAGCCGCCGACGCCGACTCGCGTGATGTCGCGTTCGAACTCGCGCACGTCACCGCAGCCGCGTCGATCGTGCTGTGCGGTGACTACTCGCTCGACCGGGGCACCGGATCGGTTCCGGCGTTCATCGCCCACCATCGCCGCATCGCACAGGCACTCGGCCTGGTGGCCGTCGCCGTCAATCGATGCACCGCCGAGCGAGTGCACGCCACGCGGCGCCTCGACGGAGGGCGGCGAGAGGTGCTCACCGTACCGACGCCGTGCGTGCTCTCGGTGGAGGGCTCGGTGGCGACGTTGCGTCGCGCCGGCCTGAAGCAAGCGCTGGCCAGCCGCGCCGCTGAGGTGGAGATTCGACAGTCGCCACCGGCGCACCATCACACGGCACCCGCGATCATCGTGCCGTACCGGCCGCGAGCGCGTGTGATGCCAGCACCTGAGGGCGCCGATGCGCTCAGCCGCCTGCGCGTGCTCACCGACGCCGCCTCTGCGCCAACTCGTGGCGAGATGGTCGAACTCGAGCCGCGCGCCGCGGCGGAGCGGATCGCCCGCGCACTGCGCGAGTGGGGTTATCTCACCGACGACGGCGATGCCCGCGCACCTGGGTGAGCACACCTGGCCGGAGCTGGCGAACGGCGTGGCGCCGTTGCTCGCCGTTCCGATCGGTTCGTGCGAGCAGCACGGCCCGCACCTCCCCCTCGACACCGACACGCGCATCGCATCGGCCCTCGCCGCTGAGCTGACCGCCGCGTTCGAACCTGGTCGAATCCTCATCGCGCCACCGATCGCGGTGTCGGCGAGCGGCGAGCACGCCGGCTTCCCCGGCACGTTGTCGCTCGGTACCGACGTGATGGCCACGCTGCTCATCGAGCTCGCTCGCTCAGCCGACTGGGCTGCCGGCATCGTGCTCGTCAACGGTCATGGCGGCAACGCCGAACCCGTGCGGCGCGCCGTGGCGACCCTGACGAGCGAAGGCCGCAACGTGCTCGCGTGGTGGCCGCAGCTCCGCGGCGCCGACGCGCATGCGGGCATCACCGAGACATCGCTGATGCTGACGATCGCCCCCGAGCTCGTCCGCATGGATGACGCGGCTGCTGGTCGGACCGAGCCGATCGCCGATCTGATCGACGAGTTGCGCCACTCCGGTGTCAAGCCGGTCAGTCCGAACGGCGTGCTCGGTGACCCGATGGGGGCGACGGCCGACCACGGTCGAGCGGTCCTCGGCCACCTCGTCGCGGACCTGGTTGCCGTGGTGGATACGTGGTGGATCCGGTGACCCGGTTCTTCCTCGATCGCTCCTACCGTCGCCCTGCCGATGGCCCGACGATCATCGGTGGTTCGCCCCTGCGGCTGTTCCGTCTCGGGCCCGCAGGCGCACGCGTGATCACGGCCATCGAACGTGGCGACGACGCACCGGAGGGGCACGGATCACTCACCGATCGCCTCGTCGATGCCGGGGTGCTGCATCCCGATGTCGCTCTCGATCCGGTCGATCCCGCGCTCGTCACCGTCGTGATCCCCGCACGTCTCGCGACACCGCGGTGCCTCACCACCACCTCGTGGTCGGCTCGCGTCGTCGTGGTCGACGACGCATCCCCGACACCGCTCGCGGTGCCCAAGGCCGAGGTGATCCGCCTCGACCAGCAGGCGGGTCCGGGGGGCGCCCGCAACGCCGGGCTCGCGGCGGTGACGACGCCCTACGTGGCGTTCATCGACACCGACGTCGCGATCGACGAGCGCGACGTGCTGCGGCTCGCCGCACATCTCCTCGACTCGCGCGTGGCGCTCGTCGCCCCGCGGATCGTCGCCGATCGCGACGCGGGTGTGCTCGCCCGGTTCGAGGAGCGGCACTCACCGCTCGATCTCGGCGACGAGCCCGCTCGCATCGCCGCCACCACCCGCGTCTCGTACGTGCCCGCCGCGGTGCTCGTCTGCAGCACCGAGGCCCTGCGATCGATCGGCGGCTTCGATGCGGGCCTGCGCTACGGCGAGGACGTCGACCTCGTGTGGCGGCTTGCGGAGGCAGGCTGGTGCTGCCGGTACGAGCCGCGCGTGCTGGCCACGCACGCGACGCGTTCGACGATGGCAGCGTGGCTCGAGCAGCGCTTCCGCTACGGCACCTCCGCGGCGGCGCTCGATGCGCGCCACCCCGGCGCGCTGGCGCCACTGCGAATGAGCCCATGGAGCGCGGGCGCTTGGGCTGCGGTGGTGGCCGGCTGGCCGGTGGTGGGTGTACTGATCGGTGCCGGCACGTCGGTGGCGCTCGCCCGCAAGCTGCGTCCCCTGCCCAGCAGCGTGTCGCTGAGACTGGCCGCCACCGGTCATGTGGCCGCGGGTCGCCTCGTCGCGAGCACGGTGACGCGAACGTGGTGGCCCATCGCCGTGTTGGCAGCGCTCGTGTCGCGACGGGCACGATGGGTGCTCGCCGCCGCCATCACCGTGCCTGCCGCGCTCGCCTGGCGCGAGCGCCGTCCGTCCCTCGATCCGGTCCGCTACACCGCGCTCCGCGTCGCCGACGACGGCGCGTACGGTGCGGGCGTGTGGTGGGGTGCCTGGCGCGAGCGTCGACCGGCGGTGCTGTTCCCCGCATTCGAGGCGTGGCCACCCCGCGAGCGGGGCGACTGAACGATCAACTCGTCCGGACGCCGAGCTGG
>JBMOFX010000243.1:0-4329 GCA_049318665.1 Ilumatobacteraceae bacterium
GCAACACAGCAGTTTCTGGTACTGTTATTCAGGGTTCGAGTCCTTGTTCCCCAACTCGAGTACGTCACCGAAGGCCAGCAGCGATGCTGGCCTTCGGTGTTTTTCCGGGTGGTTCTGAGGGCGCCGTCGGGCACCGCGACGGTTGGCGGCCCGCTCACCCGTTGGTAGTGTGCGTGGGCTACTTGGCCCCATCGTCTAGTGGCCTAGGACACCACCCTCTCAAGGTGGCGGCACGGGTTCGAATCCCGTTGGGGCTGCCAAGTCATCTGCGGATCTGGTAGGACTGAGCCGTGAGCCGTCTCGCCCTGACTCAGTGGGGCGCGTTGCTAGCGCTCGGGGCAATGACGGTTGTGTCGTGTAGTTCGAGCGGTGCCGTCGATACCGAGGGCAGTGCATCGCCATCGAGCGCAGTCGCCGCCACGAGCACGACGACCACCCCGGTCACCACGATCCCCGTCACGACGACCAGCGTGGCAGCCGACGACGGAGGAGCCATCGTGTTCGAGTTCAGCAGCGCGGCGTCGATCGAGGGCTGGTCGAACGTCGACGACACGGTGATGGGTGGCGTGTCGTCGAGCAGCACCACCTGGGACTCGGGCCGGCTGGTGTTCTCCGGCATGGTGTCGCTCGACAACAACGGTGGGTTCACGTCGACGCAGAGCCCGCTCGACCCGACTCTAGGCGCTCGCTTCGACGGCGCAGATGCGCTCATCGTGCGCGCCGAAGGTGACGGCAAGACCTACGTGCTGCAACTCCGAACGGAGACGCAGCGCTACATCGCCCGCTTCACCACGGTCGCCGGCGCCACGAACGACTACCCACTGCCGCTGTCCGAATTCGAACCAGTCACGCCGTTCCTCGATCCGGCACCCGACGCCGCACCCCTTGTGCCGTCTGCGGTCGCCCAAGCAGCCGTCTACCTCCTCGACAAGCAGACCGGTGAGTTCCGCCTCGCCATCGAGTCGATCACCGCGACGTGAACTCTGGTTGCAGAAACGACGGTAATTCCGCGCTTTCTGCAACCAGAGTTGCGTGTGGCAATGGTGGCTCGGGAGTGGGGTGGGGTTGGTAGCGTCGGCTCGCCATGACGACCATCGAGCCCACCACACCGCAGGCCTCTGATTTCGTCCGTGAGCTGGTGGCCGCCGACATCGAGCGGGGCACCTTCGGTGGCCGGGTCCAGACCCGATTCCCACCCGAGCCCAACGGCTACCTGCACATCGGGCACGCGAAGGCGATCTGCGTCGACTTCGGCACCGCCGAGGCGTTCGGTGGCCGGTGCAACCTGCGCTTCGACGACACGAACCCCGACACCGAAGACACCGAGTACGTCGATGCGATCATCGACGACGTGCGCTGGCTCGGCTTCGACGTGCCGCAGCCGATTCTCTACGCAAGCGACTACTTCGAGCAGATCTACCAGTGGGCCGAGCACCTCGTCAGCAACGGGCTCGCGTATGTCGACGACCAGGATGCGGAGACGATCTCGGCCCAACGCGGTGGATACGGCAAGCCCGGCATCGCGAGCCCGCACCGCGACCGACCGGTCGACGAGAACCTCGACCTGTTCCGACGGATGCGCGCCGGCGAGTTCCCCGACGGCGCCAGAGTGCTGCGCGCCAAGATCGACATGCAGCACGAGAACATGCAGCTGCGCGACCCGGTGATGTATCGGATCCGACGCCAGCACCACCACCGCACCGGCGACGCATGGGTGATCTACCCCACCTACGACTGGGCGCACGGCCAGAGCGACGCGATCGAAGGCGTCACCCATTCGATCTGCACGCTCGAGTTCGACAGTCATCGTGCGCTCTACGACTGGTACCTCGAGCACCTGCCGCTGCCCGGCGATCAGCCGAAGCAGATCGAGTTCGCACGCCTCGAGTTCACCCATACGGTCACGTCGAAGCGAAGACTGAAGAAGCTCGTCGACGACGGCGTGGTGGACGGTTGGGACGACCCGCGCCTGCCCACGCTGCGAGCTGTCCGGCGGCGCGGCTACCCGGCCACTGCGCTCCGCGAGTTCTGCACCTTCATCGGCGTCGCGAAGACCAACAGCCGTCACCAGATCGAGTTGCTCGAATCGTTCGTCCGCACCGAACTGAACCGCACGGCGTTGCGGCGGATGGCAGTGCTCCGCCCGCTCCGACTGGTCATCACCAACTGGCCGACCGACGGCGATGGCCAGCCGCTGGTCGAGCCGATCGAACTGGTCAACAACCAGGAGAACCCGGCCGACGGTGTACGCGACGTGCCGTTCTCGAACGTGCTCTACATCGAGCGCGACGACTTCATGGTCGAGGCGCCGCCGAAGTACTACCGCCTCACCCCCGGTGCCGAGGTCCGGCTCCGCGGCGCCTACTTCCTGCGTTGCACGGGGTACACGCTCGGCGATGACGGGGAGGTGGCCGAGGTTCAGTGCACCTACGACCCCGATACCCGCAGCGGCAACGCACCCGACGGTCGCAAGGTGAAGGCGACGATCCACTGGGTCGCCGAAGCGCATGCCGTCGACGCAACGGTGGTGCTCTACGACCGCCTGTTCAGCGCCGAAGTGCCGGGCGAGCGAACCGGCGATCCGTTCGACGACCTCAACCATGCGTCGCGCGACGTCCTCACCGGCTGCAAGGTCGAGGCCGCACTGGCCGACACACCACCCGGCAACGTGGTGCAGTTCGAGCGACTCGGCTACTTCGCACACGACCCTCGCGAGTCGCTGCTATTCCACCGGACGGTGGGCTTGCGCGACGAGTGGGCGAACATCAAGAAGCGAGGCTGACCGTGGGTGTCCTCGACAACCTCGACATGACGAAGCGTCTCGATCGCGATGTCTACGAGAAACGCCTCCTGGATGGGCAGCGACGGCTCCTGCAACTCCGCCTCCACCTCGGTGGCGAGATGGGGTCTGGCAAGGTCGGCCCGGGTCTGCTGGTGCTGTTCGAAGGGCCCGACGCAGCGGGAAAGGGTGGCGCGATCAAGGTGGTGGTCGGCCACCTCGACCCACGCCACTACACGGTCGTCAACTACGCCGCCCCGACCGAAGGGGAGAAGCGGCATCACTTCCTGTGGCGCTTCTATCGCGAGCTCCCCGGCCTCGGTGGCATGGCGGTATTCGACCGCAGTTGGTACGGGCGGGTGCTGGTCGAGCGAGTCGAGGGGTACGCCTCGGTCGCAGAGTGGTCACGGGCCTACCAGGCGATCGTCGACTTCGAGCAGTCACTCGTCGCCGAGGGTGTCATCCTGGTCAAGTTCTGGATGCAGATCAGCGACGACGAGCAACTCGAGCGGTTCAACGCTCGATCCGCCGACCCGCTGAAGCGGTGGAAGCTCACCGAGGAAGACTGGCGCAACCGAGACAAGAACCGCCTCTATGAGGCCGCCGCCGAAGACATGTTCGAACGCACCTCGCACGATCTCTCACCGTGGGACGTGATCGCCGCCGAGCACAAGCGTTACGCGCGCATTGCCGTGCTCGAGACCCTGAATCAACGGATCGAGGAGGGGTTGCGTCGTGTCGGCATGCCCGTGCCCGAGATCTCCGACCTCGATGTCTTCGACGACTGATGACGACGCCACGCCGCAGCGTTCCACCGGGCTATCAGGAACAACTCGATCAGGGGTATGTCTTCGGCAGCGTCCTCACCTTCGGGCAGCGGCCACTGGTCACCGAGCTGCAGCAGCTCGTCGATTGGCAGCCCGACGTTGCGGTGTTGGGCGCCCCCTTCGATCTCGGCACGACGAATCGGCCCGGTGCGCGGTTCGGCCCCCGGGCACTGCGCACGTCGGCGTATGAGCCGGGCACCTTCCATCTCGACCTCGGCTTGGAGATCTTCGAGTACGTCGAGGTCGTCGACATCGGCGACGCGTACTGCCCGCACGGCCAGGTCGAGCTCAGCCTCGACAACATCCGCGAGAAGGTCGCCAGCGTTGCCCGACACGGCATCATCCCGGTCACCATTGGCGGCGACCACTCGGTGACGTTTCCGGCGGCGACAGCGGTTGCCGACCACCACGGCTTCGGTCGGGTCGGCATGGTGCACTTCGATGCGCACGCCGATACCGCCGATGCGATCGACGGCAACCTCGCCAGCCACGGCACCCCGATGCGTCGCCTCATCGAGAGCGGCGCGATTCCGGGTCGCAACTTCGTCCAGATCGGGCTGCGTGGGTACTGGCCCGGGCAGGACGTGTGGGACTGGATGGGCGGACAGGGCATGCGGTGGCATCGAATGGAGGAGGTGCTGAGCCGTGGTCTCGACGCCGTCGTCACCGACGCGATCGCCGAGGCGATGGACGGGGTCGACCACCTCTACGTCAGCGTCGACA
>JBMOFX010000244.1:0-4311 GCA_049318665.1 Ilumatobacteraceae bacterium
AACCGGCTCCATCACCTTCCAAGCCAGCTCACCCCGAGCACAACTCATCGCCGACGTGGTGGGCTACATCTGCGGGTGATCGCAGCCGATCAGGTGCGTGGATCGTGCCGGCGGCGACGGATGGTCACCATCACGAGGCCTGCTCCGGCCAGGAGCGCCACCAACCCTGCGCGGATCGTCGGGGCAATCGTCGATCCGGTCGACGGGAGGACGCCGCCACCAGCGCCACTGCCACTGCCGCCCGGAACGGTCGTCGGGGTGGGGAGGCCCGATCCGGCATCGTTGACGGTGAGCTTGGTGGTGGCCTGGCCTCCGCACGCGCTGCCGTTCGCAGGCGGCGCGCCGGTGAGCAGGTCGGTGAGGGTGATCGTGTACGTCCCGGCAGATGGCGCGGCGAAGGAGAACGAAACGGCGCCGGAAGCACTCGCCGCAGCGGTCTTCGGAAAGCCCGGCACCGACGGCGAGACGTCGGCACGCACCGTGGTGTTGGACAGGAATCCCGCGCCCTGCACGACGACATTGTCGCCAACATTGACGGTGGCCGAGAGCAGTGTTGCTGTCGGCGACGAGGCGGGCCCGTACGGACACGGGTCGGCTGCCACGGCACTTCCAGCGGCAACACCAAGCGACGCAACCACACCGAAGATGGCTGCTAGGACAAGACGCATGGGGTCACGCTAGAGGACGAACCCCTGCTGGTCCATCAAGGATCGGTCAAGGTGAGTGGACCGTCAGCCGACCGCCACCCTCGTTCGACACCGCTGCACTATGTTCACGGCTTGCGGCCCGTCGACGGCGCGGATCAGTCCATCAGCGGGAAAGGTTCGAATGACGCCGGTTCCACTCACGGGGCGACCAATTGCTCGCACACTTCCCGTGACCCTCATCATCGGCTTGTTGGCCGGCGCATTGGTGGCGCTGAGTGGCGCCTCGCCAACCGGCACCACGTGGTCCGACATCTTCGTCATCCTCACGGGGTGTGCTGCGGTGGTGTGGCTCGGATCCTCCGCTCCCTGGTGGGTACTCGCCATCGTTGCGGCGTCGGCAACCGCGTTCGGCGATGGCCCCGTGGCGCTCGCGGCGGGGGTGGTGGCGCTCCTGGGTGCGTTCGCCGTCGGTCTGCGGCGGCTTCCGTGGTGGGGTCCGATGGTGGTGGTCGCGCTGCTTCTGCAGACACTCGCCCGACTCGGTGACATCCGAGCGTTCGGCGTCTCCGCTGCCGTCGGGGTGTCGCTCGCCATCGTCGTTGCGGTCGCGGGCGCGATCGCGCGACCGGCCGGGACGCGCCTGGCCGCATGGTGCGTCGTTGCCGGCGGCGCGACGTTCCTCGTGTTGGCCTCGCTCGGAGCTTCGGTCGCGGGCGCCCTTGCATCTCGGTCCGTGTCGTCTGGGGTCGATCAGGCGAAGCTGGCAGTCGAGCAACTGAACGACGGCGACTTCGACGCCGCGCGCACCAGTTTCGCCGCGGCCGCGGCTGATCTCGAACGCGCCGACAGGTCCATTGCGCAACCGTGGGCACAGGCAGCGCGAGTTGTTCCGGTGGTCGCGCAGTACCGATCGGCCGCTGACGAACTCGTTCACTCGACGGCGGTGGCATCGCGCTCCGTGGCATCGGCGCTGGAGCAAGTGGACCCTGATGCACTGCGCGTCCGCAACGGCACGATCGACGTCGCGGCCGTCGACAGGCTTCGAGCCCCGCTCGAGTCGATGATGGTCGCGCTGAACAGCTTGGCCGCCTCTGCGAATGCTGTCGACAACCCGTGGCTCGCCAGCGCTCTCACCGACCGGCTCGATCAACTCACCACCGAGATCGACGACAAGCTGCCCAAGGGAGATCGTCTGGTGCAGGCCGTGAGCGAGATGCCGAACATGCTCGGGGCGCAGGGAAAACGCCACTACTTCATCGGCTTCACGACACCGTCGGAGGTGCGCGGCCTCGGCGGCTTCATGGGGAACTGGGCCGAGGTGACGCTCGACAAGGGCAAGATCGAGGTGACCAAGTTCGGTCGCCACACCGACCTGAATACGACGGGCGCCCAACCGAAGCGCGTCACGGGTCCCGACGACTTCTTGGACACGTGGGGCGACCGCGGATTCGTGCGAAGCGACGGCACGGCCCGAGAGAACATCTGGTCGGACGTGACGATGTCGCCGAACTTTCCGTCGGTGGCGCAGGTGGTGAACGAGCTGTATCCCCAAAGCGGCGGGCAGCAACTCGACGGTGTGTTCGTGATGGATGTGTACGCCGTCGCGGCGCTGTTGCAGGTGACAGGGCCGGTGGAGGTGCCGCAAGCGAACACCACCGTGTCGGCCGACAATGCGGCTCAGTTCCTCCTCCACGATCAATACCTCCAGGTGCAGAACCAACCCGATCGTGTGGACGCGCTCGAGCTCGTCGCGAAGACGACCATCGAGCGTCTGCTCACGACCGACCTACCCTCACCCCAGGACATCGCGAAGCTGATGGCACCGTTCGTGCGCGACGGGCGCTTCGTTGGTTGGGCGAAGCAGCCGAGCGAACAGGCCCTGTTCGAGACCCTCGGCGGCGACGGCGCCCTGCCGGAACCCGGCGACCACGATGCGATTGCGCTCGCGTTCAACAATGCCGGGATGAACAAGATCGACTATTTCCTCGACGCCGAGGTGAGCTACGACGTGCAGGCCGTCGACCCGACGCATGCCCGTGGCGAGATGACGGTGACCGTTCGCAACGGCGCGCCAACGTCGGGTGAGCCCCCCTACGTCGTCGCCAACAATCGCGGCAACCCCGAGTCGTCGAGTGATCTGTACGTCAGCATCTATGGGGTGCTTCCCATCCGGTCGGTCACCGTCAACGGCGTTCCGCAGTCGTTCAAAGCGAGTATCGAGGCCGGGTACGGAGTCGCCTCGCTGTTCGTGGTCACCCCCAGCAACGCCAGCAGCACGGTCGTCGTGACGATGGAAGGTGCGGTTGCCGATGCACCCGCGTTCGTTGAGAACGTCGCGTGGCACGCGCCACCCATCGTGCGTGACGTGCGAGCGCAGATCAACGGCCAGACTGACCTGTGACGCACTCTGCGACAGCCAGCGACGACAACCTGTGTATCGCGTGCGGCATCTGCTGCGACGGGACGATGCTCAATCGAGTCGTCGTCACCGACGAGACCGTCGTGATCGCGCTCACTGGTTCGCCCATGCTGTTCGAACAGGGAGGTGGGCAGCGGTGGTTCACACAGCCATGCGCCGCGTTCGATGGATGCTGCTCCGTCTACGCATCCCGTCCCGACATGTGCCGGGAGTTCAAGTGCACGCTGCTGTTGGAGGTCGAGCGGGGCGACGTGTCCGTCGAAGCGGCGCGGAGCGTGATCGACGAGACGATCCGGGCACGAGACCGTGCCGTCGAAGCGATGCGACCGCTGCTACCGAACGTCAACGTGTCGTTTCGAGAAATGCAGGTGACGGTGGGCGACCAGATCAGTCGGGAAACACTCGACGACGTCGAGATCGTGAACGATCGACTGGCCCGATACTTCTTCCCAGCAACCAGGGGGTGACGAGCGTCAGCTCGCGGCGGCGACGACGCCGCGCATTTCGCCAGAGGATGCCTGCTGGTCGAGGAACCACCGGTAGGTCTCGTCGATGCCCGTGTCGAGGTCGATCAGGGGCTCCCAGCCGGTGGCGCGGAGGCGGCTGATGTCGAGCAACTTGCGAGGCGTACCGTCGGGCTTGCTGGTGTCGAATCGCAGTTCGGCGGATGGATAGACGACGTCGCGAATCTTCTCCGCGAGCTCGCGGATGCTGATGTCGACGCCGGTACCGACGTTGACGTGGCTGTCGTCGGTGTAGTGCTGCATGAGGTGGACGCAGGCATCCGCCAGGTCATCGACGTGGAGGAACTCCCGAAGGGGCGACCCGGTGCCCCAGATCTCGACCTCGGTGGCGCCCGTTGCCTTCGCGTCGTGGAACTTGCGCATCAACGCCGGCAGCACGTGCGACGACGTGAGATCGAAGTTGTCGTTCGGCCCGTAGAGATTGGTGGGCATGGCCGAGATGAAGTCGTGGCCGTACTGCTTGCGATATGCCTGGCACAGCTTGATGCCGGCAATCTTCGCGATCGCGTACCACTCGTTGGTCGGCTCGAGCGCTCCGGTGAGCAACTCGTCCTCGGTGATCGGCTGGGTTGCGTTCCTGGGGTAAATGCACGACGACCCGAGGTAGAGCAGCTTCGTGACGGGGTACAGGTGCGCTGCATGCACCACCGTGCCGTGGATCATCAGGTTGTCGTAGATGAACTCGGCCGGCCGGGTGCTGTTGGCCATGATGCCGCCGACC
>JBMOFX010000245.1:0-4283 GCA_049318665.1 Ilumatobacteraceae bacterium
AACTGGCCCTTCTTCGCCTTGATGATCGCGGTGCCGGTGTCTTGGCACATCGGCAGTACGCCGCCGGCCGAGATATTCGAGTTCTTCAGCAGGTCGAGCGCGACGAAGCGGTCGTTGTCGCTCGCCTCGGGGTCGTCGAGGATGTTGCGCAGTTGCTGGAGGTGGCCAGGGCGAAGGAAGTGAGCGATGTCGCGCATCGCCTCACGCGTGATGAGCGTGAGCGCTTCGGGCTCGACGTGGAGGAACTGACCCATCGGGGTGTCGATGGTGGACACACCCTCGGTCGACACCAGCCGATACGGCGTGTCGTCGTGGCCCAGTGGGAGCAGCTCGGTGAAGGCGAACTCTGGCATACCCTCACGCTAGGGCGTCGGGGCGTTCACGGCTTCATGCGCTTCGGCGGCGCGGCGGCCGGATCGATGGGCCAGTGGTGCTTCGGGTAGCGGCCCGCCATCTCCTTGCGCACCTCGACCCACGTGCCCGCCCAGAAGCCGGGGAGGTCGCTGGTGATCTGGATCGGCCGGCCGGCAGGGGAGAGCAGTTCGAGTGCGACGGGAACTCGGCCGGCCATCACGCTCGGGTGGGTGGTGGTGCCGAACAGGTCTTGCACGCGCACCGATGCCGTCGGGAGATCGCGCGAGTAGTCGATGCGCACCTCGCGGCCGCTCGGCGTGGTGAACGACGGCGGGACCAGCTCGGCGAGGCGCATCTGGCGGTCCCAGTCCCACTCGCTGGTGAGGAGCATCGCCACGTCGAGCCGCTCCAGATCGGCGCGACCCGTGGCCGTTGGCAGGTAGGGCGCGAGCCACTCGTCGACGCTTGCCAACAGAGCCTTGTCGGAGAGGTCGGGCCAGGCCTGCTCCGCGGTGTCGTGCGTTCGTGCAAAGGCAACTCGGGCGCGCAGGGTGGCGGCACTCGCCATGTCGAGCAGGCCGAGTCGCGTCGTGACGACGCGTTCGACAAGCGCCGCGGTGGTGAGAGGCCCCGGCGTCGGTGGGGTGGCGTGGTCGGAGATCGTCATGTTGCCCAGTCGGGTCTCGACGCGCTGGACGAGGTCGTTGCGCTGACGATCCCACGTCACCGACTCACGACGTTCGATCTGATGCGCCAGCGCATGTTCGAGCTCGGCGGCGTCGAGACCCGCCCCGAGCCGGATGCGCGCGCTGGTGCGGTTGCCGTCGAGATCGGCGGCAACGATGAACTGCTCGCGTGCCAGCGGGTCATCCTTCGCCACCCATGCGCCGCCGCCGGTACGGAGCTGGAACTGGCCGGGCTGACTGGTGCCGCTCCCGCGGCGCACACCGACGCGATCGGGGAAGGCGAGGGCGAGCACCGAACCCGCATGATCGGCGCGAACGTCGGCGAGCACCACGTGAATGCGAGCTCGCCGCGCAATGTCGAGCGCGCGATCGCGGACGCGCTCGATCACGCGTCGATCGGCGCGCTCATCGCGCTCGTCGCCGGTGACGAGTCGCACGCGGTGGGCGAGGTCGGCCGTCAACTCGTCGGCGCGGCCACGGAGGATGTCGCGCTCGTCCACCAGCGCGGCCACCACGCACGCAAGGCCCTGCAGACTGTCGGGCGAAGCGATCACCATGTGTGCGAGTCGCGGGTGCACGGGCAGCCCGAGCATCGATCGACCCATCTGGGTGATCGCACCATCGCTACCGGCCGCGGTGAGCGCATCGAGTTCGACCAGGAGCGAGCGCGCGGCGGCGAGCGTCTTCGGGGGCGGCGGGTCGAGAAAGGCGAGCGTTGCGGGGTCGGCCTGCCACGCGGCGAGCTCGAGCGCGAGGCCGGCGAGGTCGACCTGAGTGATCTCCGCGGGAAGGTGCGCGAGGCGTGTGCCCTGCTCGAGTTTCGACCAGAGGCGGTAACAGACGCCGGGCTCGGTGCGTCCCGCGCGACCCGCGCGCTGATCGGCCGACGCACGGCTCGTCGAGACGGTGGTGAGTCGGGTCATGCCGGTGCGCGGATCGAACCGTGGCACGCGGGCTAGGCCGGCATCGACGACGACACGAATGCCGCTCACCGTGAGCGACGATTCGGCGATGTCGGTGCTGAGCACCACTCGGCGCCGACCGGACGGCGACGCCGCGAGCGCGAGGTCCTGGTCGGCAAGCGCGAGCGCGCCGGCAAGTGGGCGCAGGTCGACGTGTGGGGGCACCCGGTCGCGTAGGAGTCCTTCGACGCGACGGATCTCGCCGACGCCGGGCAGGAACACGAGGACGTCACCGGTTTCGTCACGGAGCGCGATGAGCACCGCCTCAGCCGTTGCCTGCTCGATGCGAGCACCCTTCGACAGTGGGAGTGACCGGATCTCCACCGGATACTCACGGCCGACGCTTTCGATGATCGGCGCATCGCCGAGCAGCCGGGCGATCTTGGCCGCGTCGGGCGTCGCCGACATCGCCACGATGCGAAGGTCGGGTCGCAGCGCTGCGCGACTGTCGAGTGCGAGCGCAAGACCGAGGTCGGTGGGCAGGTTCCGTTCGTGGACCTCGTCGAAGAGCACGATGCTCACGCCGGGCAGCTCGGGGTCGACCTGCAGCCGCCGCGTGAGCACCCCCTCGGTCACCACCTCGATGCGCGTGTCGGCGCCGATCACCCGCTCGTCGCGGGTCTGGTAGCCGACGGTGTCGCCGGCGCGCTCACCGAGGAGCGACGCCATGCGCTGCGCCGCGGCGCGGGTGGCGAGACGGCGCGGTTCGAGCATCACCACGCGCCCGGTCATCCACGGTTGGTCGAGGAGCCACAGGGGGACCACGGTCGTCTTGCCCGCGCCGGGCGGCGCAACGAGCACCGCCGAGTCGTGTTCGACGAGCGCGGTGCCGAGCGCGGGGAGGACCTCGACGACGGGCAGATCCCGGACGGATGGGGGGATCGGCACGCGGTGCCGCCTCGTGCAGACGGCGCCGGGTCAGCCGGCGAGGGCCGGGGTGCCCTGGAACGGGCTCGGGTCGCCGGAGGCCGGGATGTACGGGCTGGTCCACGCGCAGGTGGTCGCAATGAGGCCGGCGACCTTGCGCCACTCGGCGGCGTTCCAACCTTCCGCCGATGCCGGGACCATGCCGTCGGAGCGGACGAACACGAACGCCGGCAAGGTGGCGAGGCCGAGCTGCTTCACGAAGATCCGGTCGGGATCCGCGAACACGAGGAAGTCATCAGTGAGCGGACCGAGGAACTGGTGTGCCTCAGCTTTGGTGCCGGTGACCACGAAGTTCACTCGGGCGTCGCAGCCGCGGAACGAGTCGAGGATCCGGGCGGCGGTCTTCAGGATCCACGCGCTCTCGTTGGTGAACGGATCGAGCACGACGCTCGCGAGGTGGAACATCGTCAGCCACTCTTCGAGCGGTCGCGCTTCGCCGGCGAGCGAGGTGAGGACGGTGTCCGGCGACGGTGTGGATGCCACAGCCGGACACGGTAGCAATTCCGCCGCTGCCTCACCCAAGCACACATGGGCGGCAGTAGGTTCGAGCCGTGCATCCGATCGAGCGCCTCCGCTACGTCGCCCGCGCCTCGGGGGGTGACCAGCGGATGCTCGTGCGCGAGACCGCCGGTGCGATCCGCGGGTTGCAGTTCGAACCCGCAGGTCTCGTCATCGCATGCCGCCGCATCGTCGAGCGCCATCCGACGAGCGGCCCGATGTTCTGGTTTTGCTCCTCGCTCCTCACGGCGAGTCAGCCGTTCGACGCCTGCTACGAGCTCGCCTCGGAGATCGAGAACGACCCGACACCCGACCATCTCTTCGACCTGCTTCCCGATGATGCGACCGTGTGCGTGGTTGGGTGGCCGGACCTCATTGGTGACGCGGTGATGCGGCGCGGCGATGTCCGCGTGCTGGCTGTCGACGCCGACGACGAGGGCTCGTCGTTCGTCCGCCGACTCCAACGCTCCGACATCGATGCAGAGATCGTTCCGCCGGCCGGCATCGCAGCCGCTGCAGTCGCAGCCGACCTCGTGCTCGTCGAGGCACTGGCCGCCGCGGGCGGCGACGTGCTCGCCTCCACCGGCTCGCGAGCGCTGGCGTCGGTTGCCTACTGCAGCGAGGTACCCACGTGGCTCGTTGCTGGTCGAGGTCGCCGGTTGCCCGACGCGCTGTTCACCACGATGACCACTCGGGTGGCCGATGTGCGCGTGCCGTGGGACGCCGACGCCGAGTCCGTTCCGCTCGCGCTCTTCTCGAGCGTGATCGGCCCCGCCGGCGCCGTCGACCCGGCCGCCCCCGACGTCCTCGCGCCTGAATGCGCCATGGCCCACGAACTCGTCCGCCCCAGCCCCTT
>JBMOFX010000246.1:0-4251 GCA_049318665.1 Ilumatobacteraceae bacterium
GCTACATCAACGGCACGAACATGTACTTCAACTACTTCTACGACCTCATCGACTGCGAGCCCGAGGAAGAGAACGACAAGTACTACTTCCCGATCATCAACATCATCTGCGAAGAGACGTTGCGGTTCGGTGGGTCGATCGTGCACCACCACGGCATCGGGAAGGCACGTGCCCCGTGGGTGCGCGAGGAGTACGGCACGTCGTTCTTCATGCTCGAGGCGCTGAAGCAGGCGTTCGACCCGAACCGCGTGATGAACATGGGGACGATCATCCCGAGGTAGTCGGCCCTTCCGGCGAGAGTTCAGCCGTACAGGGCGGCGCGCACGTCGATCACGAGACGTGTGCCATCGAGGAGCACGTGTCGCGGATTGAACCCCGGGGCGCGCACCGTGACGGCGATGCGATCGCTCGCGACGTCGCTCGGTGTCGCGAAGCCCACTCGGCCGTTGCGATCGGTGACGTCTTTCGTGATCACCATCGGCGCGGCGCCCTCGGTGTGCAGTTCGACGAGCACCTCGGCGCCCTCGATCGGTGGACGCTCGCCGTCGACATCGGCATCGTTGTCGAGCACCGTGACGCGCCCGGTGCGTCCATCGGGTGCGCGCTCGGCGATCACCCGAGCATCGTGCAGCCAGATCATCGGCTCGGCCACCACGGCCTGCAGGCCCGCGATGAGCACGTGTGCGGTCGGGTTGGCGTGCAGTTCGGTGGCCTGCGGCGCCATGCCGTGGTCGGCCGACACCACGAACAGCGTCTCGTCGAACAGTCCGAGCCGGTCGAGCTCGGCGAGCACGCGGCCGATGCGGAGGTCGGTCTCGGCGAGCGCGTCGCCGACGCCGTCGCTGTGCGGGCCATACTCGTGGCCGGCACCATCGGTGACCGCGAGCTCGTGGTACACGAAGCGCGGTGCCGGCTGGTCGTTGCGGGTGAACAACTCGATCACCTGCGCCACGCCGCGGGTGTCGAGCAGCGACTCGCTCGCCACGCTCATGTGCTCACCCGGCCAGCGCGGGTTCATGTCGCCGGTCACCTCGGCCGTAATCGCCTTCACCGCGCTCCGGTCGCAGAGGTTGCGGCCCTCGAGCACGGCGTGACGCGCCGAGCGACCGAACGGCGCATGGATGGCTGCCGTGAGGTCGTCGGGGTGCACGCGGTGGAACGCTTCGTAGATGCTCTCGACCGCTGCGCTCGCGAACACCTCGGTGGCCATCTGGAGGCCCTGCGGCGAGATCGTCCGACGCTCGTCGCGCAGGTGGTACGTCGGGTTCACGACGCCGTGATGCCCACACCACGCACCGGTTGCAATGGTCGTGTGGCTCGGCCACGTGATCGACGGGAAGTTGACGATCGATCCGCCGGCCAGTACCGCGGCGCGCTCGCGTAGGCGCCGCAGATGGGGGAGTGCGTGCGGATCGCGTTCGAGTCGGTCGTTCAGGTCGGTCTGGTGCATGCCGTCGAGGAGGAACACGTACAGGCGCGTCGGCTGCGGACCCTCGCGATCGAGCACCTCGTCGACCACGCGGCCGTCTTGGCGTGCGAGCAGCACGTCGGGTTCGACACCGCGTTCGGTTGATGTGCGACCAGTTGCGTCGCGACCGTCGATGAGCGGGAAGCCGAGCGCAGCGAGGCAGGTGGGAGCGATGTCGACCGAGCGCACGGCGAGGTCGTGTCGGCCGGCGCGCACACCAGGTCCGCTGATCCACAGTGGTGCCCGCGCCTGTCGGACGTGGAGCGCGCCATGCGTGCCGGGCTGTGAGCCGGAGCACCAGTCCTTCGGCGACACGGCGAGATCCGGCGCATGCGGCGAGTCGAACAACTGCGCCACCCGCTCACGACCGAAGGGGTAGCTCTGGTGCTCGGGCGAGATGAACCGTCGAGTCGGGTCGTCGCCATCGAAGCCGCTCGCGTCAGCCGCCGCGCGTTCGGCGTCGATGGTGCTGAGTGCGAGCGGGTCGTCGTTGCCGATGGGGTTCTCGCCGAGCACCTCGACATCGACGAAGACGAGTCGGCCACCGTCGTCGATGGCGCGGCGGAAGCGCAGCAATCCGCGGCTCGACCACACCTCGTATGCGCCCGGCTCGTCACCATCGCCCTCGCGGTATGTGAGGACCAGGTCGACCTGCTCGCCGATCCCGCCATCGCGGGCGTCGCCGAGCAGCGAGAGGATGGCGCGGTTGCCCGACTCCTCCTGCTCGACATCGAGCCCCTGCCCGACGAGGTGCTCCGGTCCGTGCCACCGCATGGTGCGCACCGTACTCGTCGATTGTCCCGACCCAATCGTCAAGTGATCCGCAAGGCGCTGCAGGCACGCGCCTGGCCGACCGAGGAACTGGGTGCCCCCTCGCACCCACGGATGGTTCCTCATGTTCAAGTTCGCTGCCGCGGCGCTCGGCATCGCCGGCGCGATCGGATTCGCCGGCGTCGCCTTCGCTGGTCAGACCTCCGACGACGCGACCTCGGTGCCCGCACCCGCTCCCATCGTCCGTCCGACCACGCTCGTCGAGTCACCGAACTGCAGCGTTCCGCCGTCCTCGAGCGTGCAGGCACCAGCTGCGGCGGCTGCGGCAGTGGCCGCATCGGGCGCGAGCAGCGCAAGCGTCACCCAAACGGTGACGGTGAGGATCCCGCCGGTCGCCATCATCCGGCTCGATGCGGCGGGCAACGTGGCGTCGGCGTTCACGAACACCCGCTGCGCACCACGCATCACCGACGACGTCTACCTGGTCGACGCCGCTGGGACGTTCCTCAACGCCGACCCGGTGCACGAGCTCCCCGTGCACACCTGGGTGGGTGACTTCACACAGCCGGGCGTGTTCCAGCAGCAGTGAGTCAGCTGGCGAGGGCCCGCTCGGCGCGTGCCGCAGGGTCTTGCCCGTAGAACGCGGCGAGCACGTCGTACAGCGCTGGCTCGGTCTCGCGCAGTTCGAGCGGCACCGAGAAGAAGGTCTCCGTTGCCACGGCGAAGAACTCACCGGTGTCGGTGGCCGCGTAGTCGCGCAGGCCGCTCGTGCCACCACGGCGCACACGGCCGAACGCCTCGGTGCACACCGTCACCCATCTTGCGAGTAGTTCACGATCGCTGATCGGTGGGGTGCCGTCGATGCCGCCGCCGATCATGTCGAGCTGGTGTGCGAACTCGTGGTACACGACGTTCTGACCGTGCTCGGGATGGCGTGCCTCGAACGCAACGGTGCTCCACGCGAGCACCACCGGCCCACGGATGTGGGCCTGCCCGCTGATCGGCAGCGGCCCGTCGGCCACCAAGCCGCCAGTGCCGACGTGCCGCTGGCCCTGCAGCACGACAGTGCGCGGATGCATGATCACCGACGTCACGGTGCGGTAGACGTCGTCGGGGAGGTGCAGACCGAGCAGGCTCGCCTGCGCGGCCACGAGCAGCTTCATCTCCTCGCTCACGGTGAAGCCCTGCGCGGCTTCGAAGCGGACGTCGGCCAGGAACTGTCGGATCAGGTCTTCGAGCCGTGCCCGCTCAGCGAGGTCGAGCTGCATCCACACCGGCCAGCGGGTTGCGAGACGGAGTCGCCACGCGTCGGGGAACGGCACGGCCAGCGCGGCCTCGCGTCGTTTGCGGCCTCGGCCGAACAGCGCCACGTCAGGCCTTCGGCGCGATGTCCTGGCTGCGGAGCTCGGCGATGCGCTCCTGCAGGAAGGAGAACGCGGTGCGACCCTCGGCAAGGATCACGTCGTCGGCGGGATGCAGGAACAGCGGCAGCGACAGGCGTGAGCGCCGCGCCGACTCGCCGGTCGGGTTCATCACCCGGTGCGTGGTGGACGGGTAGTAGCCGCCACTTGCGAGATGCAGCATGTCGCCGGAGTTGATGGCGATGCTGCCGAAATCGCACGGCACGTCGTGCCAGTTGCCGTGTACGTCGCGCACCTGCAGGCCCGGCTCGTTCGACGCGGGCAGCACCGTGAGCAGGTTGATGTCTTCGTGCGCAGCGGCGCGCACCGCGTCGGCGGGTTCGTCGCCACGCAGCGGTGGGTATCGCAACACCCGCAGCAGCGACCGCGTGCTGTCGTCCATCATCCGCGGCAGCGGCACGGAGAACCCGTCGGCCACCTCGGCCGGCGTGTTGTCCTGCACCCATTGCAGCAGCGTCTCCGCGATGCCCTTCGAGATCTCGGCATAGCGCAGCGCGGCGTTGCTCACCTCGTCGGGGTACTGGCCCCACGGGTACACGTGGAAGAACTCCTTGAGGTCCTTCACGGTGTTGCCCTTCGCAGTCTCCGACA
>JBMOFX010000247.1:0-4241 GCA_049318665.1 Ilumatobacteraceae bacterium
GCCTGCCCGAGGTGCGTGGATTGATGGTCGGCGACGGTCCGGAGCGAGGTGCGCTCGAGGCGCATCGGCATGCGCTCGGCCTCGACGACACGGTCGTCGTCGCCGGCATGCGGCCCAACCCCGTCGACGAGATGCACGCCGCCGACGTGGTGGCACTCACGTCCGACTGGGAGGGGTCGCCGCTGGTGGTGGCCGAGTGCCTCGCAGTCGGACGTCCGCTCGTCACCACGGCTGTCGGCACGGTACGCCGCCACCTGGTCGACGGCGAGAACGCGCGCATCGTCGCGATCGGCGACCCGCGTGCGATGGCCGACGCACTGGTCGAACTGCTCGTCGACCGAAGCCTGGCGGCCGCGATCGGTGCAGCCGGTCAGCGCGTGGCCGCTGCCGTCTTCGACGCCGATCGGCTCACGGCTGCCGTGGCAGCGGTGTATCGGGACATCCCTCGACGAACCAGTCGGTGAGCACGATCGCCTGCTCGCGACTCAGCAGCGTGTTGGCGCGCGTGTCGGCCATCACGGCCTCGGCCGTGGTGCCGAACCGCACTAACTCGTCACCACCGCTCGTCCACCGGGCAAGCATCGACTCGGTGGCCTCGGGGTGGAACTGCACCGCGAGGCTCCGACCCAGCCGCCAGGCCTGCGGCCCGACCGCGCTGCGAGCAAGTTCCTCCGCGCCGGGCGGCACGGTCACCACGTCGTAGTGCCACTGGAGCCACGGCCCCGACGCGATCACGTCGGGACGATCGGTCGTCACGTCGTACCACCCGATCTCCGGGATACGCCCTCGCTCCACGGTGCCGCCGAGGGCGGCGGCGAGCGACTGGTTGCCGAAGCAGATGCCGAGCTGCGGAATGCCCCGCTCCTGAGCCGCGCGGATCAGCGCGACTTCCGCGGCCACCTCGTCGGCGACCTCCGGCCAGTACACGCTCCACTCACTGCCGAGCAGGAGGACCAGGTCATGCCCGTCGAGGTCGGGCCACTCGTCCGGATGCTCGCGGTGGCATTCGTCGAACGCGAACCCGTGGTGGCGGAGCCGGTCACCGACGAACCCGGCGTCGGCGTCCTCGGCATTGGCAATGAGCAGCGCGCGCATGGCGAGGCAGGGTAGACCCGGTCAGGCGTCGGTGGCGATGAACACGTTCTTCAGCTCGGTGTAGGCGTCGAGTGCCGCCATCGAGTGCTCGCGCCCGATGCCGCTCTGCTTGAAGCCGCCGAACGGCGTGGAGTACCGCACCGAGCTGTTCGAGTTGACGCTGATCGTGCCGGCCTCCATCGCACGAGCCACGCGCAGGGCGCAGGAACCATCGCCAGTCCACACCGAGCCGGAGAGCCCATAGTCACTGTCGTTACAGATCCGGATGGCATCGGCCTCGTCGTCGAACGGGATCACCACGGCGACCGGGCCGAACACCTCGTCGCGACAGATCGCTGCGGTGGGGTCGCTCGGCGTGGCGATCATGATCGGGTGCCAATACCCCGGACCACCGGGTACCGAGCCGGTCCACACCGTCTCCAAGCCGTCGGTGAAGCCACGCACACGCTGCAGGTGCTGCTCGGTGACCAGCGGCCCCATCGCCGTGTCGGGCGACGTCGGATCACCCACGGTGAACCGACCGGAGGCGTCGACGAACAACTCGACGAACCTTTCGAACATCGACCGCTCGACGAGCACGCGGCTGCGGGCACAGCAGTCCTGACCTGAGTTGTCGAACACGGAGCCGGGGGCGGCTGCAGCCGCGCGCTCGAGATCGGCATCGGCGAACACGATGTTGGCGCTCTTGCCACCGAGCTCCAACGTCACGCGCTTCACCTGGTCGGCGCATCCGGCCATGATCCGCTTGCCGACGGCCGTCGAGCCGGTGAACGCCACCTTGCGCACGTCGGGGTGCTCGACGAGTCGCCATCCGGCTTCGGCCCCGGTGCCGACCACCACGTTGAGCACCCCCTCGGGGAGCCCGGCCTCGAGCGCCAGTTCAGCGAGGCGGATCGTGGTGAGCGGGGTGATCTCGGCCGGCTTGAGGACGGCGGTGTTGCCTGCGGCGAGCGCGGGGCCGAACTTCCACGACGCAATCAGCATCGGGAAGTTCCACGGTGTGATGAGGCCGACGACGCCGAGCGGTTCGCGGAACGTGAGATCGACGCCACCGGCCACCGGAATCGTGCTGCCGGTGTGTTTGTCGATCGCGCCGGCGAAGTAGTGCAGCACGTCGGCCACCGCGTTCGCGCACCAGGTGCTGTTGCCGATCGGCATGCCCATCGACTCGGTCTCCAACGCGGCGAGTTCATCGGCGTGCGCTGCCACGGTGTCGGCGAAGCGACGCATCAGCCGAGCGCGATCGGCCGGCGCCACCGCACGCCACGCGGGACCGGCCGCCTTCGCGCGAGCCACGGCCTCATCGACCTCGTCGCGACCCGCCAGTGGCAGTTCGCGGATCACAGCGGCGGTCGCCGGGTTGCGGAGGATGATCGAGGACGACCCGGTGGAGGAAGGCGATGCAGTCACTCCGAGAGTCTGCCAGCGACCATCGCGCACGGCAGACTGGGGCGGTGTCTGCGCATGTGCTGATCGTCGGGCGGTTGATCGAGGAGGCGAAGGGAGTCAGGGGGCTGGCCTTCGCCGCCGGTCGGCGCTACTTCCACGCCATCGAGCGTGCGGGTGGCGTGCCGTTCATGCTGCCGCCGATCCCGTCGATCGTCGACCAGCTCGATGCGTCGGTCGCACGCTTCGACGCCATCGTGTTGCATGGCGGCGGCGACGTCGACCCGAACCGATACGGCGAGGAGCCGACGGCCGAGCAGGTGTACGGGATCGTGCACGAGCACGACGAGGTCGAACTCGCCGTCGTCGAGGCAGCGGTCCGTCACGACATCCCAATGCTCGCGGTGTGTCGCGGGTTGCAGGTGCTCAACGTCGCGCTCGGCGGCACGTTGGTGCAGCACATCGGCAGCGAGGAGCACTGGTTCCAGCACCATCCGGTCACCATCACCCCCGGCTCGCGGCTTGCATCGGCCATCGGCAGCAACACGGCCAACGCCTGCCACAGCGTGCACCATCAAGCGATCAAGGCTCCGGGCCGAGGCGTCACGGTCGTCGGCACGGCAGACGACGGCACCGTGGAGGCGGTCGAGGTGGACGACGCACGCTGGATCGTCGGCACGCAGTGGCATCCCGAGGACTCCGCCGACACCGATCCGCAGCAGCAGGCCCTGTTCGACGAGCTGGTCCGACAGGTCGCACGGCAATGACAACACCACCACTCATCGGGATCTGCGGGCGAGTGCTCTCGTTCTCCGACGAAGGTCGGCGCGACGCCTTCTCGAGCAGTCAGCCGTACAGCCGTGCCATCGCGAAGGCAGGCGGGCTCCCGGTGTTGCTGCCGCCGCTGCCGACCGCGCCAACGATGGTCGATCGGTACCTCGACCGCATCGGCGGGCTGTTGCTCCCCGGCGGCGGCGACGTCGAGCCGCATCGGTACGGCGAGACACCCTCGACCGATGCGCTGTACGGGATGGTGGGCTTGCACGACGAGTTCGATCTCGCGCTCGCGCACGCAGCGATCGAGCGTGACATGCCGGTGCTGGCACTGTGTCGCGGCATGCAGATCCTCAACGTGTCGCGCGGCGGCACGCTGATCCAAGACCTCGAACAAGAAGGCCACTGGATGTGTGAGCACCCGGTGTCGATCATCGACGACTCGATCGTGGCTGCGGCGGCTGGCACGACGCGGCTGCGGCACTGCTACTCCGTCCACCACCAGGGGTTGGCGAGACTCGGTGCCGGCATCCGCGCGGTCGCACACGACGACCACGGCCTCGTCGAAGCAATCGAACTGGAGGATGCCAGTTGGATCGTCGGTCTGCAGTGGCACCCCGAAGACACGACGTCCGTCGAGCCCGCGCAGCAAGCGATCTTCGACGAGTTCGTCCGCCGCTCCGCCTCCCACCACCCGAGTCCCTGACCCCCACCCGAGTCCCAGGCCGTCGCCCGAGTCTCTGGGCGTCGACCGAGTCGCTCGTGCACACCGGAGGGTGCTGGTGCACCCGTCGCGCGCCAAGACCCTCGGTCATGAGCGGGCACGGCCCAACGATCCACCCGAGGGTTTCAGCGCGCGACGGGTGCACCGATGGACTCGGGTATGCACGAGCGACTCGGTCGGCGCGCTGGGACTCGGTCGACGCTGTGGGACTCGGGTGACGGCCTACGACTCGGGGGTCAGGGGGAGATGCGGACCGCAGTCG
>JBMOFX010000248.1:0-4170 GCA_049318665.1 Ilumatobacteraceae bacterium
TCACCCCGCGGGGCTCGGCCAGCGCCTGGATCTCGTGCGCCACGTCGACCGACGAGGTGCTCATGTCGATGAACGTGCTGCCGGGCCGCATGTGCTCGAGCGCCCCGCCCGTGCCGATCATGATCTCGCGCACCTCGGAGGGCCCGGGCAGCACCGTGATCAGCACATCGCTCTGCGCGCCCACCTCGGCGACGCTGTCGGCCCAGACGGCACCGAGCTCCACCAGGTTCTCGGCCTCGTGCCGCGACAGGCTGTGCACCACCATGCGGTAGCCGGCAGCGAGCGCGCTGACGACCATCGGATTGCCCAGATTGCCGAGCCCGATGAACCCGATGGTCGGCGTGGAGCTGTCCGTGCTCGACATGGCGAGGAAGGTAGCACCAGGGGTCAGAACCGACTCGGTGACCGGCCCGGCGTTAGCCTTCGCCACGGAGTTCCGCAGCGTGGCACCCGGCCTTGCGCCACGTTTCGGTCCGTCCCCGCCGGGTTAGCTCAGTTGGCAGAGCACCGCACTTGTAATGCGGTTGTCGCGAGTTCGATTCTCGCACCCGGCTCGACGGCCAACCCGCACCGTGCACTCAGCGAATCGCGACGACCTCGCGCACGCGGGCGAGCAGCATGTCGAGGGCTCGCTCGTTCAGTCCACCCTCGGGGAAGATCACGTCGGCATGGCGCTTGCTCGGCTCGATGAACTGCTCGTGGCTCGGCCGCACCGTCGACAGGTACTGCTGCACGATGCTCTCCGTGGTGCGGCCCCGCTCGACCACGTCGCGCTGCAACCGGCGGATGAAGCGGATGTCGGCATCGGTGTCGACGTAGACCGTGAGGTCGAACCGCTCGCGCAGCGACGCCTCGTACAGCACGAGGATGCCCTCCACGACCACGATGCTCGACGGATGCACGGTCTGCACCTCGCTGCTGCGCGTGTGCCGAGCGAAGTCGTACACCGGCACGGGCACCGACACCCCCGAGGTCAGCGCTTCGATGTGCTCGTCGAGCAACGCCCAGTCGAACGCGTCGGGATGGTCGTAGTTGGCGAGCGCGCGCTGCTCGAGCGGCTCACGGTCTCGGGCCACGTAGTACGAATCGAGCTTGATGAGGGCGAGGTGCTCCTGGCCGGCGAGCTCGGCCAGACGCTCGCTCACCGTGGATTTTCCCGAGCAGGTACCGCCCGCAACGCCGATGAGGAACGGTCTCGTGGGTGCGCTCATCGGCAGCAGGCTAGAGGGTGCTTGTAGCAGGGGGTCGCGACCGGTAAGGCTGTCCGACGTGACCGCCGACGCTCCTGATACCCCCCTCACCGAACGCGAGCGCGCCATGCTCGCGTTCGAGGCCGATTGGTGGCAGTACGACGAGGCCCGTGACGTGCTGATCCGCGCCCGGTTCGCCTGTTCGGTCGAGGACTACTATCAGCAACTCAACGACCTGCTCGACCATCCGGGTGCGCTGTCGGTCGACCCGCTCGTCGTGCGGCGCCTGCGCCGCCAACGTGAGCGTCGTCGTCGGGCTCGTCTCGATGGCTCGGCTGGCCGGACGGGTGAACAAGGGGGTCTTCCAACATGAGCAGCGAACAGCCACGGCGGTCGCGCGAGACGGCCTCCAACACGTCGCCGGTCGGGTCGACCGCGGCGATCATCATCGCGGTCGTGGCCGTGGTGGCCGGGTTCTTGATCCTGGGCCAGATCAGGGACGACAGTCCGTCGGCCGGATCGATCGACACCACGACGACCACCTTGGCCGTTGTGGAAACCGTCCCGACCACGATCCCGATCGTCACGGAGACCACCGTTGCGCCGTTGGTCACCGAGGGCGCGACCGCGGTCGTTGCCAACGCATCCGGGGTCAACGGCGCCGCAGGCACGCTCACCACGGCGCTCTCGGGCAAGGCATTCACGATGGCCAAGGCCATCAACGGCAGCGAGAAGCGCACCGAGACCGCCGTCTACTACGACGAGACGAACCCGGCGGCGCTGCCAGTGGCCACGTCGATCGCTGCGCTGCTGGGGAGCGAGGTGACGGTGCAGCCGCTTGCCTCGCCTGCGCCGGTCGAGGGTGGCACGCTGCCAGCGGAGGTGAGTGTGCTCGTGATGCTCGGCTCCGACAAGGCCACCAAGACCCTCGACGAGATGAGTGGCGCCACTGCCACGACGGCCGTCCCCACGACGGTGCCGGCGTTGGCCACACCCACCACGGTCTGAGCGGCACCCCGGTTCAGGTCGTCATCGCGACGATCAAGGCGCGTGCTGCGTCTTCGATGCACCACATCGGCTCGGCCATCGCACGCTCGATGCCGTAGCGGGTGACGAGGCGCTCGACCGGGAGTCGGTCGACCACATCGTCGTCGGCGTCGCCGACCACGGCCCCCACCGGGGTTCCTTGCGAGGCCCCGATCTCCAGCACGCGTCCGACCACCTTGCCCTCGAAGCTCTGCGCGTCGAGATGGCCCTCGCCGGTGACGATCAGGTCGGCGGTGGCGAGCGTGTCGTACAGGTCGAGCTCGTCGGCGACGAGATCGAACCCGGGCACGAGCTTGCCGCCAAGTGCGGCGAGCGCGCCGGCCAGCCCGCCAGCAGCGCCGGCGCCTTCGATCTCGCTCACGTCGACCCCGAACTCCGAGCGATAGATCTGGACGAGTCGCTCCAGCCGCCCGGTGAGCAGGCGCACCTCGGCGGGTGAGGCGCCCTTCTGCGGACCGAACACCGCAGCGGCATCGGTGAACCGCGTGGTGACGTCGCAGGCGACGAGGAGGTCGATACCGCGCAGTCGCTGCGGGGCGTGGATCGCACGCACCGCCCCGAGACCACCGTCCGTCGTCGCCGAGCCGCCGAGGCACACGATGATCCGCTTCGCCCCTGCATCGAGCGCCTGATCGATCAACTCGCCTGTCCCGACGGTCGAGGCGGCGAGCGCATCATTTCGTTCGCCGCCGCCGATCAGTGCGAGCCCCGACGCCTTGGCCATCTCGATGATCGCCGTGGTGCGCTGCATCCGCCATTCGGCGTTCACCGGATCACCGAGCGGCCCGGTCACGGTGGTGACCCGGTTGGGTCCGCCGAGTGCGTCGAGCGTGCCGTCGCCACCATCGGCCACCGGCACCTCGGTGCAGTCGTGGCCGAGCTCCCAGCACGCGTGCCCCACCGCGGCAGCGACCTGCGCGGCGGTGACCGAGCCCTTGAACTTGTCGACGGCTGCCACGACGCGCACGACGGGCGAGTGTACGACGATGCACATTCCCGACCGCATCGGTAGCCTTTCGCCCATGGCAGTCACCGTGAGGATCCCCACCACCATGCGACCGATCTCGGGTGGCGCGTCCACCGTCTCGCTCGACAGCGGCACGCTCATCGAGGTGCTGCACGCCTTGGAAGCAGCGCACCCCGGCTTCGGTGAGCGGCTCTTCGACGAGACGGGCGCGTTGCGCAAGTTCGTCAACGTGTTCGTCGCCGACGACGATGTCCGCTTCATGGAGGGCCTCGACACCAAGGTCCCCGACGGCACCACCGTCAGCATCATCCCGGCCGTCGCCGGCGGCTGAATCGCCTGCACGACACCTGTCGCACAACGAGAAAGGGCCCGGTGCTTGCGCACCGGGCCCTTCGTCGTGATCAGGCGATGATCAGTAGTCTTCCATGCCTCCACCGGGCATGCCGCCGCCGTCGTTGTCCGGCTTGTCGGCCACGACCGCTTCGGTGGTGAGGAACAGGGCCGCGATCGAGGCTGCGTTCTGCAGCGCCGAACGGGTGACCTTCGCAGCGTCGATGACGCCGAGCTTCACGAGGTCCTCGTATTCGCCGGTGGCGGCGTTGAGACCCTCGTTGCCGGTGAGGTCCTTCACGCGCTGGACGACGACGCCGCCCTCCATGCCTGCGTTCTCGGCGATCTGCTTGAGCGGGGCCTCGAGCGCCTTCGCCACGAGACGAGCGCCGGTGGCCTCGTCACCGCTGAGCGAATCCGCCACGGCGAGCACTGCGGGCTGCGCACGGAGCAGCGCCACGCCGCCGCCGGGCACGACGCCCTCTTCGATGGCGGCCTTGGTGGTGCTGACGGCATCTTCGATGCGGTGCTTCTTCTCCTTCAGCTCCACCTCGGTGGCGGCGCCGACCTTCAGCACCGCGACGCCGCCGCTCAACTTGGCGAGGCGCTCCTGGAGCTTCTCGCGGTCGTAGTCGC
>JBMOFX010000249.1:0-4146 GCA_049318665.1 Ilumatobacteraceae bacterium
GAAACAGCTCGGCCGCCCGCTCGCGTTCGAGGGTCCCTTCGTCGCCGACGCTCACCCCGTCATCGAGGACCGTGATCGTGATGGCCCCGCGGCCATGGGTGAGGGCGTTGTCGGTGAGGATGTCGACGATCTGACCGACGCATCCGGGTGTCGCGAGGACCGTCGCCTTCCCCACTCCGGGCGCCGTGCGGAGGGTGAGCGTTCGACCGGCACGGCGTACCCGCGGCATCCAGTCGTCGACGTGGTGCCCGATGAGGTCGGCCAGATCGACGGCGACACGTTGCCGACCGGCGCCGCTGCGGGCGACGCTGAGCAGATCGTCGAGCGTCACGGTGAGGCGCTCCACCTGATCATGTGCCCGACCGGCACCGGTACGAACAACGCCGTCCGGGTGTTCGGCGAGCAGTTCGAGCTCGAGGCTCACGCCGGTGAGACCGGTGCGGAGTTGGTGCGTCGCGTCGCCGGTGAAGCTGCGCTCGGCAGTGACGAGCTCGTCGAGGCGACGCGCGCTCGTTCCGAGCGCTGTGCCGATGCCGTCGACCTCCGCGATCCCCGATCGGGGTGGCACCGGCGCGCTGAAGTCGCCAGCGCCGAGTCGGTCGGCCACGGTGGCGAGATCGCGCAGCGGCCGCGTGAGTCGGCCGCTGATGACGATCGCGAGCACGGCGGCAAGCACGATGCTGCCCGCGGCGAAGGCGCCGAGCGCGAGGAGCGGCCCGCGGATTCGTTCACCGAGCGACGACCCGTCGGTGGCGAGCGTGATCGAGATACCCACCGGCCCAGTGGCCGTGCCGACGACCGGGTTGGCGACGGCAGGCCCGTAGCGAAAGATCTCCGTGCCGTCCGAGGCGGTGATCACGAGTTCGTCGCCGGCTGGCACGAGTTGTGCGACCTCTTCGACCGTCGGACGTTGGCCCTGGATGAACCGATCGGCGATCGATGCGCTGATGGTGGAGGCCTGGCTGCTCAGGCGAGCCTGGAGCTCGTTCTCCGCAGCCCGGTGCAACAGCAACACCACCGGAGGAACGAGCACCAGCAGCACGGCGAGGACGACGCCGACGATGGTGGCAACCAGCCGCCGACGCACGTCAGTCGGCCTCGAACCGGAAGCCGACCCCACGAATGGTCGAGATCAGCTCGGGCGGGTCGGCGGTGTCACCGAGCTTCCGGCGAAGGGCCGCGATGTGCGTGTCGAGCGTGCGGGTCGACCCCCACCAGTGTTCGTCCCACACGTCGCTCATGATCTGCTCGCGACGCAACGTGAGCCCGGGCCGCTCGGCGAGATAGGCGAGCAGGTCGAACTCCTTCGGCGACAGCGCCAACTCGTTGTCGTGCCGCCAGGCGCGACGGGCCGCGGTGTCGACGCGCACCCCGTGCACGGCCTCGCCACCAACGCCGGCCGCGGCAACGGCCTGCAGTCGAAGGCGAGCTCGGATCCGTGCGATCAGCTCACCCACGCGGAACGGCTTCGTGATGTAGTCGTCGGCGCCGGCACCGAGTCCGACGATCACGTCGACCTCTTCGTTCCGGGCGGTGAGCATCACGATCGGCATCCCCGGCTGCTCGTCGCGCAACGTGCGGCACACGTCGAGGCCGTCGAGGTCGGGCAGCGACAGGTCGAGCAACACGATGTCGGGTCGGTTGGCGCGTGCGGCCGCCAGTGCGAGCTCACCGCGGTCGACGTGCTGCACGGTGAACCCCTCGTTGGTGAGCAACTGCACGAGCGGCTGACTGATCCGCTCGTCGTCTTCCACCAGCAGCAACGAAGTCACGGCCGGAGCGTAGGCCGGTCAGCGCGGTCGCGTGCCCGCACGATGCGCGACGAGCATCGTGACCGCAGCACACGTGGCCAGCACGGCGCACATGATTGCGGGGGCCACCATGCCGTCGCGCTCGTAGAGCCGGGTGGCGGGGACGGACGCGATCGCTCGACCCATGGTGCCACCGGCGAGCAGGATGCCGAGCCCTCGGGCGGGTCGGTTGGGGACCAGCGATGTGCCGACCGAGATGATGCTCACGATGGCGAACTCGAAGCCGAGCACCGCGACGACGAGGGCGGCGATGCCGATGGCCAGATGGCCGTGTCCGAGGGCGAGGGCGATGGCGGCGGGGACCATGACCATCGCACCGCGAGCGGCGCTGGTCTCCTTGCCCCACACGTCGGTGCGACGCACCGACGTGATCGACGCCGCGAGTTCACCGAGGCCGAGTCCGAACACCACGGCCGAGATGCCGACCGCACCGAAGCCGAACACGTCGCCCAGCCAGCTGCCGAAGGTGACGAAGAGCGTCTGGCTCGACATCATCAGCAAGCACTCACCAGCCACGATGAGCCATCCGTACGTCCCGAGCGAGGCGAGTCCGAGACCACCCGCGCGTTGGTCGTGGTGGTCGGACGTGTCCGCCCGCGGTTCCGGACGGATCCCCCGCCCGACCACGGCCGCCATCAACAACACCGTGCCCGCGCCGACGAGGTAGCCGACTCGCCAACTCGTCAGCCCGGTGATGACGCCCATCACGCTCACGCCGACCAACAGGCCGAGCGCCCACGACGTCTCGGTGAGTCCGACGACTCGGCCGCGTCGCTCGTACGGCACGTGGTCGGCGATCCAGGCGCCGAGGCCGAGGTCGAACATCACCTTCGCCTGGCTCAGCAGCACCAGGGCGACCGCGAACATCACGAGGCTCGTGCTCGACGCAGCGAGCACGGTGCCGAGGCCGACCCCGAGGAGGCCCGTCGCCAGCGCCGTTCGGCGTGGGAGCCGGTCGACGAGTCGGCCCGTGAGCGGCGACATCAGCCCTGCGAGCTCCGCGATCGCAAGCGCAATGCCGATGTCTTGCAGCGAGACGCCGACGCCGCGTGCGATGAGCGCGAGGAACGGTGGCGCGAAGCGATAGCACGCGTTCGTGCAGATGCGCGCCGCCGTGAGGGTGCCCACATGGCGCCTGACCTCGGGTGACTCATCCGCTCCGAGCAGCGAATCGATGGCACGTCCGAGCACGAGGGTCGACCATACCCTCGACCCGCTCCAGGCACCTCGGTCGATAACCTCTCCAACCCGTGGCACTCATCGTCCAGAAGTACGGCGGTACGTCCGTCGCCGACCCGGATCGGATTCGAGCTGTCGCCGAAAACGTCGCGTTCTGCTGCCGTCGTGGCGATCAGGTCGTCGTCGTGGTGAGTGCGATGGGGAAGTCGACCGACAACTTGATTGCGCTCGCCAACAGCGTGTCGTCCACCCAACCCGGTCGCGAGCTCGACATGCTGCTCACCACGGGTGAGCGGGTGTCGATGTCGTTGCTCACCATGGCCCTGGCCGACCTCGGTGTGCCGGCGATGAGCTTCACCGGTAGCCAGGTCGGCATCATCACCGACACCTCGCACGGGAAAGCCAAGATCCTCGAGGTGAAGGGCGATCGCGTTCGCGAGGCTCTTGCCGAGGGTCGGGTGTGCGTGGTCGCCGGCTTCCAGGGTGTGAGCACCGACAAGGAGATCACCACCCTCGGTCGCGGTGGCAGCGACACCACGGCCGTCGCGTTGGCCGCCGCTCTCGGCGCCGACAGCTGCGAGATCTACACCGACGTCACCGGCGTGTTCACCGCCGACCCGCGCGTCGTGCCACAGGCACGCAAGCTCGCCCACATCAACTTCGACGAGATGCTCGAGATGGCCGGCGCAGGCAGCAAGGTGTTGGCGCTGCGCAGCGTCGAGTTCGCCCGCAATCACAACGTTCCCCTCCACGTGCGCTCCAGCTTCACCTGGGAGCAGGGCACGTGGGTCACCGGTCAGGAGCCCAGCATGGAAGACCCGATCATCTCCGGTGTCGTCACCGATCTCTCCGAGTCGAAGGTGACGATCGTGGGTGTGCCCGACCGGCCGGGCATCTCGGCGGCGGTGTTCGAGCCGCTCGCCCACGCCAACGTCAACGTCGACATGATCGTGCAGAACACCGGGCACGACGGTGCGACCGACATCAGCTTCACGATGCCGAAGGCCGACATGTCGACCGCGGAGTCGATCGTGAGCCGCATCGCTGCCGAGATCGGTGCGCAGGGCGTCGACCACGACGCCAACATCGCGAAGATCAGCCTCGTCGGTGCCGGCATGAAGTCGAGCCCGGGCATCGCGGCGAAGATGTTCCGCAC
>JBMOFX010000250.1:0-4142 GCA_049318665.1 Ilumatobacteraceae bacterium
CGGATCCCACGCCCACACGCCGCTCCAGCCGAGCACCTCGTAGCTCCACCAGCCGCCGAGGATGATGCCGACGCCGAGGAAGCCCCAAGCGAACAGCGCCCAGCGCCGGGTCTCGAGGAGCCAGCCTTCGCCGACCCGGCCCGTCGCCAGTGCGCCGATCGCGAACGCGAACGGCACCGTGAAGCCGACGTAGCCGAGGTAGAGGATCGGCGGGTGGAACATGACCAGGATGTGGTTCTGCAACAGCGGGTTCGGACCGGGACCGTCGGTGACACCTGGCGCGCCGGCTGCGAACACGTCGGTGGGGCCGAACGCCAGGAAGAAGAAGAACGCAGTGACCGCGAACATGGTGACGAGCGCCCACGCGATGAGCGGATCATCGAGGCGCTTGCGATAGCGACGCATGATGATCGCGGTGTACCCGGCGAGCACCATGAGCCACAGCAGGATGCTGCCCTCGAGCGCGCTCCAGATCGCGGTGATGTTGAACAGCAGCGGCGTACTGCGCGAGCCGACCTGCTGGACGTAGGCCAACGAGAAGTCGTAGGTGAGCAGTGCGTGCATCATCACCGCGAACGCGGCGACTGCGGTGGCCGCCGCGAGCCACGCGTAGTTCGGGGCCGTGCGGAGGATGCGCCGATCGGCGACCACGGTGCCATACGCGAGCGACATCGCGCCGAACAACGACGCGACCAGACCGATCACGAGCACGGCGTGCCCGATGAGGCCGTTCAGGCTTGCTGCGAGCATGCGTTCTGTGCCTGATCGAGGCGGTCCTTGTTGTCGGCCTCGTACTCGTTCGAGTGCTTCACCTCGACGCTGTCGCCGTTGAACACACGCACGACGCTGCCGTCGGCACCCGGCTCTTCATCGATGCGTCCGTGGACGACGACGGGCACGCACTCTTGGAAGATGCCTCCCGGATCACCGTCGTAGCGGACCGGCATCTCGACGCCGTTGAACGCAATCGTGAACGTGGTGACCGCGCCGGTCTGCGACACGGAACCTTCCTCGACGTTGCCCTGCACGCGGATTCGGCGCCCGGCCTCGCATCCGCTCTTGGCGCCGATCTCGTCGACGTTGCAGTAGTAGTCGATGGCCGAGCCGAGGAACTGGGTGACCAGCACGCCACCTGCGACGAGGACGAGCACGAGTACGACGATGGCGGGCCAGCGCTTGGACGACGAACGGACGCGTGGTGCCGATGGGACTTCCCGCGGACTCAGATCCATGGCTTGTCCTCGTCGGGCACCTGCCGGGCGAGGGCGCGGCCCTTGCGCAGCACCCACCACGCCAGCGCCGCGGTCGACCCGAGACTCGCGATCCAACTGAGCAGGATGAAGCCGAGGTCGTCCATCAGCGCGCGTCTCCGGTGACTCCGGCCACGGCCTCACGGCGGCGCTCGTCGAGGGCACGGTCGAGACCCTGATCGTCGACGAGATCCTGCATGGTCATCACCCGCTGTCGGTGCAGCACGTACCAGACGTACATCGCCGAGAAGGCGACAGCAGAGACCAACAGGGCGAACAGCATCTGATCCTCCAACTCGACCTTCGTGCCGCGGCCCGCAACGCTTGCGTCTTGATGCACGGAATTCCACAGCTCGACACTGAAGTGCACGAGCGGGATGAGGAGCACGGCGAGCAGCGCGATCACCGCCGATCGGCGGGCGCGCTGGTGATGTGAGCCACCGAGCCCTCGCACCGCGAGGTAGCCGATGTACGTGATGAACAGGAACGCTGTGGTGGTGACCCGCGCGTCCCACACCCAGAACGTGCCCCAGCTGAGGCGACCCCACAGGGAACCGGTGACCAACGTGACCGCCATGTAGACGACACCGATCTCGGCGCTGGCGCCAGCGATGCGATCCCAGGTGAGCGAACGAGTCCGCTTCCAGAGGTAGGCAGCCGACGACACGGCGGTGACGACGAAGGCGAGGTAGGCGACCCACACGGTGCCGACGTGGACGTAGAGGATGCGAACGCTCTCACCCTGGACCACGTCGGCCGGGGTGGTGATCAATCCCAGCAGCGCGGTGAGCGCGAACAGCGCGATCGTGGCGATGCCCAGCCCTCGCGTGAACATGGTGCCGGTGCTGCGGGTTGTGGCCACTCTGGGTTTCACCTCACTCCTCGATGAGCGGACCGAAGGCCAGCGTGCCTCCGACGCCGAACAGCACGGCGAAGACGACGAGCAGCCCGACCCACGGCCACCCTTCCGACACCGCCGCACCACCGGCTCCGAACGCCGCTTCGGTCGCTCGTGTTGCACCGATCAGTACTGGCGCCACCACCGGGAACAGGAGCAGGGGGAGCAATGTCTCCCGGCCTTTGGCCCCAGCAGCGAGACCGCCGTAGATGGTACCGACGAATGCCAGACCGGTGGTAGCGGGCAGCAGCAAGGTGACCAACAGCACGGCACCTGCGAGATCAATGGTCGCGTTGTAGAGCACGATCGCCAACACGACCAGCATCACTTCGAGCACGAGCAACTGGACCGCGAGCGCGATCGACTTCCCGAGGAAGATGCCAGCCGGCGGCACACCGGCCACGCGAAGGGCGTCGAGTGCGCCATCAGCGGTCTCCACCGCGAATGAGCGCTGGACCACGATCAGCAGACTGAAGATCGTGCCGAGCCAGACGAGGCCAGGCGCCGTGCGCGTGAGCACGGCATCGCCATCGAGCGCGAACGCGAACAGCACCATCACGAGGGCGGAGAACGGCAGTACCTGGTTGATCACCACGCGGCTGCGCAGCTCCACCCGCAGGTCCTTGGCCGCGATGAGCCGAGTGGTGCGCGCGAGGTTCACGACGCAGACGCCTCGTGCGCCTGGCCTGCGATCACGTCGATGACCCGCGTGGCGAGCCCGCCTGCCCGCTCGAGCTCGTGGCTCGCAAGCACCACGGTGGCGCCCGAGGCGACGGCGGTGCGCAACGTGTGATCCAACTCGTCCCGACCGGCGGCGTCGAGTCCGGCGTGCGGCTCGTCGAGGAGCCACAGGCCGGCACGCCGGGCCACCAGGCAGGCCAGTGCGGTGCGCCGCTTCTGGCCTGCCGACAGCTTCCCGACCGCGATGTCGGCGAGGCGGCCGTCGAGTCCGAGCCGCGACAGCGCAGCCGACACCTCGCCCGCCGACGCGCCGACCGTCGCACCCCAGAAGCGAACGTTCTCCGTCACCGTCAGCTCGTGGTAGAGCCCATTCGCATGCCCGAGCAGGCCGACCCGGGCACGGACCGCGTCGCGCTGGGTGACGAGGTCGCATCCCATCACGCGGCCCTGTCCACGCTCGAGCGCGACGAGCCCGGCGCACAGGCGGAGCAGCGTGGTCTTGCCGGCGCCGTTCGGTCCGCGGAGCAGGACGATTTCCCCGGTGTCCACGGTCAGATCGACACCGGCCAGCGCCGGGAAATTGCCGAGCACCGCGACGGCCCCGGCGAGCTCGAC
This sequence comes from Ilumatobacteraceae bacterium, assembly GCA_049318665.1. Classification (GTDB taxonomy): domain Bacteria; phylum Actinomycetota; class Acidimicrobiia; order Acidimicrobiales; family Ilumatobacteraceae; genus VFMC01. The sequence goes on from JBMOFX010000250.1 coordinate 3,445, forward strand.
CACAGGCGTGGCAACAGTGTCGGCAGGGTTCATGGCGATCGGCGCCACGCTACCCGGCCCGATAGCGTCGCCGCCGTGCCGACCACACAGCACCCCGATGGGGGCCGACGCGAGGGTGGCGGTTGGCGGGCCTGGGCCGGCGGCCTCGGGCGGGTGCTGATCTCGACCGGACTGCTGATGTTCGCGTTCGTCGCGTACCAACTGTGGGGCACCGGCATCCAGACGGCCCAGGCCCAGTCAAAGCTCACCAGCCAGTTCGACGAGCTCCTCAGTGGCACTACCACCATTCCGGTGACGGTCCCACCGACGACGGTCCCCACCGACACGGTGCCAGCGAACACCACACCGGACACGACGGCGACGACGACGACCGTGCCGGTGGCCCTGGCCGCCCCGTCGCCGGGCGCGCCGGTCGCCAAGCTCGAGATTCCACGAATCGATATGGACGGCACGATCGTGGTCGAAGGCGTCGAGCCCGACGATCTCACCAAAGGTCCCGGCCACTTCCCTGAGACCCCGCTGCCCGGCCAACTCGGCAACGCGGCGCTCGCCGGTCACCGCACAAGCCACGGGCAGCCGTTCTACCGGATCGACGAAATGCAGGTGGGCGACCCAATCATCATCACCACCCTTGCGGGCCGGTTCACCTATCTCGTCACCGGCACGCGCATCGTCGGCCGCGACGACTACGACTCGGT
>JBMOFX010000251.1:0-4098 GCA_049318665.1 Ilumatobacteraceae bacterium
CGCCAACGCGTCGATCAACTGATCCGCGTCATTGGGGGTGGGCAGACGATGCTCGGCAACGACGGTGCCGCCGGCGGCAACGGCGACACCGACACTCTTGGTGCCGCCGACGTCGATGCCGTACAGAGTTGGCGCAGTCACGCCTCGGCGCGAGCGCGGAGTTCGCTCACCGTGCCGAGGATGCGTACCTCGGCCCGACGCTTCACGAAGCCGGGCAGTGGCACGACGAGTTCGATGGTGAGGTCGTAGCGCACCTCGGTGCCCCCGTCGGCGGCCTCGGCGAAGTGGTACGCACCATCGAGCCGACTCATGATGTCGCCGCGCTGCAGATGCCAGCTGAGCACCGACGGCGCCTCGCTGTAGTCGTAGCCGAGCGTGTAGTGGGTGCTGCGGCCGAGCGCGGATGCCCGGTATTCGACCTCGATCGGACGGCCCGCATCGTCACGGGTACGAATGACGACGTCCTTCACATCCTTCGCCCAGACGGGGTACTGCTCGAAGTCGGTCGCGATGTCCCAGACGCGACTGGGCTCCGCTGCGATCGTGGTGGTCTGCGAGGCCTGTTCTGCCATGGTGACGTTCTAGCCGATCTTCCGATTGGTCGGCTGTATTCCTCGGTCTGCCCTCGGGCCGAAGTGCCCGTACCGAACCGACCACAGCGCGTTCATTCCGAGCCCGAACATCGGCACGAGCACGGCGAACGCCATCGCATTCACGTCGTTGCCCGACAATCCGACGGCTCCGATGATCGCACCGACCAGCGCAGCCACGATCTGCACCGCGAGCATCGCCGCGAGCTGTCGCTTGATCGGCTTCGGGGCCACATCGCCGACCACGAGAAATAGCCCGGCTACCGAGAGCTCGTCGGATCGGGATCGCTCGAGTGCGCTGACGTAGGCCCACAGGCACGCCACCACCCCCAACGCAAACAGCAACATCGAGGTGACGATCACGAGCACCTGCGCCCAGCGCTGGTCGCGCAGCGGGACACCGATCGCGAGGGCGACCACGAACAGGGCGGTACCGATCGCATCGGCTCGGACGAACCTCATCAGACGACCATCATGCCAGCGCCCCGAGCGACTCGCCCAGCCGCCGGGCAAGCACGTCGTAGGTGAACTCCGTCTCGGCGCGGCGCCTGCCGGCGCGGCCCATCTCGGCTCGTCGCTCGGGGTCGTCGAGCAGCGACACGAACGCTGCCACCACCTCGTCGACATCATCGGGATGTCGAACCACGATGCCGGTCTCGCCGTCGGCGACCGCCTCCGCTGCCCCGCCGCTGTCGCCGGCCACCTGTGGTACGCCGCACGCGGCAGCCTCGACGAACACGATGCCGAACCCCTCCTGCTCGAGCCCACCCCACCGGTTGCGGCACAGCATGGTGTAGATGTCGGCACACCCGTACAGCGCGGGGAGATCGTCGTTGGCGACACGACCGAGGAACCGCACCGGTGCATCGAGCTCGGTGGCGAGCCGTCGAAGCCGATCGTCATCGCGGCCTCCCCCGGAGATGGCGAGCACGAGTTTCGGGCGCTCGGCGCGCAACGCAGCGACCGCGCGGATCGCCGTGTCGAAGCCCTTGCGCGGCACGAGGCGGCTGATCGACACGATCAGTTCGGTGTCGTCGGCGAAGCCGAACCGGGCGCGAGCGGCACCTCGTTCGGCAGCGTCCAACGGTCGGAATCGGTCGACGTCGACACCCGGCGGCACGACCGTGATCGGCAGGTCGCGCCCCGCTGCGTGGACGGCCTCCGCAGCCGGATAGCCGCCCGCCGCGACCACGTGTCGTGCCCGACGAAGGACGTGACCGAGGAGCTGCTTGCTCCCCGGCAGCCGGCCGGGCACGGTGACCTCGGCGCCGTGGAGGACGACGTCGTAGGGCAGCTCGAGCGACGGGCCGACGAGGCCGAGTGGCAGCGCGGGGTCGAGCACGATGAGGTCGGCGCCCACGTCGCGCGCCATCTCGTTGATCCGACGCACCATCCACGGATGCGGCAACAGCACGGGCTCGCGGGTGCGTTCGATACGGAACGGCTGCGCAGCGTCGAACGCGGCAGTGCCCTCGTACGGCGAGGTGAGTACCGCGAACGAGTCGGGCGGCAGACGACGCCACCACTCCCACAGCAACGACTGGATGCCGCCGATCTTCGGCGGGAAATCGTTGGTGACGAGCAGATGCTTCACAGGGTGCCGGTCATCTCTGCGACGACGAGCGGGTCGCGTTCGTCGTCTCGCAGCAGGTGGTCGAGTCGTGCCGTGCGAGCTGCCCACACGGCGTGGGCGCGCAAGACGGGATCATCGTGGGCAAGGTAGCGCCCCAACACCGACGCAACCCGCGACACCATGTCGGTGGAGGGTTCCTGGTCGCGCACGACGTTGCCGACGACGATCAACGCATTGCGGCGATGCCAGGTGGGGTCGCGATCGGTGAGGTACCACCGACCCCAACGGTGCAGGATCGTCTCGTCATCGGCGTCGAGCAGCTCGAGCACATCGATCGTCGACTGGATCGTCGAGTCAGCGCTGGCGTCAGGGGCGACGGTCGCGCGGTGGCCGAGGTGCACGGTCGGGGGGCACACCTCTTGGCAATCGTCGCAGCCGTAGATGCGGTCGCCGAGCGCACGACGAAGAGCGAGCGGGAAGATGCCCGGCTTCTGCAGCTGCCACGCGAGGCAGCGACCAGCATCGATCACACCGGGCTCGATGATCGCCCCAGTCGGGCACCCGTCGATGCAGCGTCGGCACGAACCGCATCCGTCGGCGACAGGCGTCGCCGTCGCGGGAAGCGGTGCGGTGGTGACGACGCTGCCCAGCACGAACCAACTCCCGGCCCCCGGCACCAGCAGGTTGGCGTTCTTCCCGAACCATCCGATGCCGGCGCGATAGGCGATGGCACGGTCGACCATCGAGTTGTCGTCGGCGTAGGCAACGGCCTTCCATCCGTCGGCACGAAGCCGCGCCGCCACCGCCCACAGACCCTCGCGCAGCGGCGCGTAGTGGTCGACCCACGCGTACCGGGCGACCCGGGCGCGTACGCCATCGAGGTCGGTCGCAGGCGGTTCGTCGATCAGATATGGCCGCGCCCCGACGACGACCGCTCTCGCGCCGGCCACGGCCTGGCCGGGGTCCGTCGATCGGTCCGGGTTCTTGAAGGTGAACTGCATCCCATCGTGCAACCCCAGGTCGCGGCGACGTTCGATCTCCGTACGGGCCTCGAGGAGCGGATCCGCTCGGGCCACCCCCGTGTGGGTGATCCCGTGGGCGTGGGCGATCGCTTCGAGTTCGGCGACGTACCCCTCGTCGACGACCTCCGGCAGCAGCTCAGATCGCCTCACGATGCCGCAGCGTAGGCACCAATCCCGCCGCAGCGAGCAGGCGCACCGCCCGCTGCTCGGCGAGGTCGAGCACGACGGCACCCTCGTCTCGCTCGCACAAGAAGGTGACGACGCAGTCGCCGCAGTGATCGGATGCCCGCATCGCGCACGTGTCGCACGAGATGCTGATGACGCTGTCACGGTTCATACCCGCATCCTCCCCCAGGGGTGTGACACCCCCACCCGAGTCCACGACGCCCGACCGAGTCCACGGCGCCCGACCGAGTCTCTCGTGCGTACCCGAGTGCGTCGGTGCACCCGCTGCGCGCTGAAACACTCGGTCAGCGACCCGAGAGGGCGAGCAGCTGCTCGCTGGAGATCGGGTTGGCACCCTTCGTGCGAACGTCGACGATGATCGCCTTGTCGTTGGTGACCACCACGACGCCTCGATCGACCGAGAGGCCACCGACGATGTCGCGAATCACGTCATCTGCCGTCACTCCCTCCGGAGAGAACACCACTCGAACGAGCCGACCGGCACCCGTGCTGCCGCCGGGGACGGTGCTGCCGTCGAACACCACCGTGAGGTCGGTGCCATACCGGCGGCTGACGTCCTCGCACGCGGCGACGCATTGCTCACGCTGCTGCTCGAGGTCGATGGACGGCCACCGCAGCTTCGCGACGTTGTAGCCATCGACCACCACGAGGACACCGGGGTGACGAGCCAGGTACTGCGCGGCCTCCAGCGACGTCCCGAAGACTCCGCCTGGCAACCCGATCGGGA
>JBMOFX010000252.1:0-4075 GCA_049318665.1 Ilumatobacteraceae bacterium
TCAGCACCAACACGTTCCCGAGCTGGCCGCTCGCGCACCCGTACCGCTACATCGCGCACAACGGCGAGATCAACACAGTGCAGGGCAATCGCAACTGGATGCGGACGCGGGAGGCGCTCCTGCAGAGCGACCTGTTGCCCGGCCTCGAGCGTGCGTTCCCGATCTGCACACCTGGCGGGAGCGACTCGGCGAGTTTCGACGAGGTGCTCGAGCTGTTGCACCTCGCCGGCCGCAGCTTGCCGCACGCAATGCTGATGATGATCCCCGAGGCGTGGGAGAACCACGACACGATGGACGCGGAGAAGCGTGCGTTCTATCGGTTCCACGCGTCGCTGATGGAACCGTGGGACGGTCCGGCGAGTGTGGCGTTCACCGACGGCACGGTCATCGGCGCAGTGCTCGACCGCAACGGCCTGCGGCCCAGCCGGTACTGGGTGACCGACGATCGACTCGTGGTGATGGCCAGCGAGGTCGGGGTGATCGACCTCGATCCGGCGCGGATCGTGCGCAAGGGCCGCCTCCAGCCCGGCCGCATGTTCCTCATCGACACAGCGCAGGGACGGATCGTCGACGACGAGGAGATCAAGCGGTCGCTCGCCACGAAGCACCCGTATGCCGAGTGGCTGTCGGAGGGCATCACCGAGCTCAACGAGTTGCCCGAGCGTGAGCACATCCACTTCAGTCACGACAGCGTGCTGCGCCGCCAGCAGATGTTCGGGTACACGCACGAAGAGCTGAAGCTGATCGTCGCGCCGATGGCCAAGAGCGGTGCCGAGCCGCTGGGTTCGATGGGCACCGACACGCCGATCGCGATCCTCAGCGAGCGGCCGCGACTGCTGTTCGACTACTTCCATCAGTTGTTCGCCCAGGTGACGAACCCGCCGCTCGACGCCATCCGCGAGGAGGTCGTCACTGCGGTGAGTTCGTCGGTTGGCCCGGAGTGGAACCTGCTCGACCCGGGGCCCGACAGCTGTCGGCAACTGGCGCTGCCGTTCCCGGTGATCGACAACGACGAGCTCGCCAAGATCGTCCACATCAACGACGACGAGGCGTATCCCGAACTCGCCGCCGTAGTGATCAGCGGGCTCTATCGCGTGTCGGGTGGCGGGCTCGCGATGCAACGGGCACTCGATGCGATCCGGTCGAAGGTGAGCAAGGCGATCGACGACGGTGCACGCGTGGTGGTGCTGTCGGATCGCAACAGCGACGAGGTGTACGCGCCGATCCCGTCGTTGCTGCTCACCGCGGCGGTGCACCACCACCTCATCCGCGAGAAGAAGCGGACCAAGGTGGGCCTCATCGTGGAGTGTGGCGATGCCCGCGAGGTGCATCACATGGCGCTGCTCGTGGGGTTCGGTGCCGGCGCGATCAACCCGTATCTCGCCTTCGAGAGCATCGAAGACATGATCGACCAAGACCTCAACGGACTCGGTGGCGTCGACGCGAAGCAGGCGGTGAAGAAGTACATCAAGGCGTCCGGCAAGGGTGTGTTGAAGGTGATGTCGAAGATGGGCGTCAGCACCGTGGCGAGCTACACGGGTGCGCAGATCTTCGAAGCGATCGGGCTCGGACGAGAACTGGTCGACGACTACTTCACGGGAACGGTGAGCCGGCTCGGCGGGATCGGGCTCGACGAGGTCGCCGGCGAGGTGGCGGCTCGGTACGCGATGGCGCACCCGACCCGACCGACCGAGCGGGCGCACCGCCAACTCGAGCTCGGCGGCGAGTACCAGTGGCGCCGCGAGGGCGAGGTGCACCTCTTCAATCCCGAGACGGTGTTCAAACTGCAGCACGCGACGCGCGCCAAGCGGTACGACGTCTTCAAGGAGTACACGCGCCTCGTCGACGACCAGTCGAAGCACCTCGCCACGCTGCGCGGCCTGTTCGAGTTCAAGGACGGCGCCCGGCCCGCGGTGCCGATCGACGAGGTCGAGCCGGTGAGCGAGATCGTGAAGCGGTTCAGCACGGGCGCGATGAGCTACGGCTCGATCAGCGCCGAGGCGCACGAGACGCTGGCGCTCGCGATGAACTCGATCGGTGGCAAGTCGAACACCGGTGAAGGTGGCGAGGACAGCGATCGGCTGCAGGATCCGTCGCGACGCAGCGCGATCAAGCAGGTGGCGAGCGGTCGATTCGGGGTGACCAGCGAGTATCTCGTGAACGCCGACGACCTACAGATCAAGATGGCACAGGGCGCGAAGCCCGGCGAAGGCGGTCAACTCCCCGGGCACAAGGTGTATCCGTGGGTCGCGAAGACCCGCCACAGCACGCCCGGCGTCGGCCTCATCAGCCCGCCGCCGCACCACGACATCTATTCGATCGAGGATCTGAAGCAACTGATCCACGACCTGAAGAACGCGAACCCGTCGGCGCGGGTGCACGTGAAGCTCGTCGCCGAAGTGGGAGTCGGCACGGTTGCCGCTGGCGTGAGCAAGGCCAAGGCCGACGTGGTGCTCATCAGCGGTCACGACGGTGGCACCGGTGCATCACCGCTCACGTCACTCAAGCACGCGGGCGCGCCGTGGGAGCTCGGCCTCGCCGAGACCCAGCAGACCCTGCTCCTCAACGGGTTGCGCGATCGCATCGTGGTGCAGGCCGATGGCCAGATGAAGACCGGTCGTGACGTGGTGATCGCTGCGCTGCTCGGTGCCGAGGAGTTCGGCTTCGCGACGGCGCCGCTGGTGGTGAGCGGATGCGTGATGATGCGCGTGTGCCACCTCGACACGTGCCCGGTCGGCGTCGCCACGCAGAACCCTGAGCTGCGCAAGAAGTTCAGCGGCAAGCCCGAGTTCGTCGTGAACTTCATGGAGTACATCGCCGAGGAGGTGCGCGAGTGGATGGCCAAGCTGGGCTTCCGCACCGTCGCCGACATGGTCGGCCATGTCGAGGCGCTCGACACGACGCATGCGATTCGTCACTGGAAGGCACGCGGCCTCGACATCTCGCCGATCTTGGCCGAGCCGCGCAACCCCTACGGTCAGTCGCTGCTCAACAGCACCACTCAGGACCACGGGCTCGAGGAAGCACTCGATCAGCAGTTGCTCACCCTGTGCGCACCGGCGATCGAACACGGCGAGCAGGTGACGGTCGATCTGCCCGTCCGCAACGTGAACCGGACCGTCGGCACCATGCTCGGCCACGCGGTCACCAAGGCGCACGGTGGGGCGGGGCTGCCCGATGGCACGATCACCGTCCACCTGCGTGGGTCGGCCGGACAGAGCCTCGGGGCGTTCGTTCCGTCGGGCATCACGCTCGACCTCGAAGGTGACGCGAACGACTATGTCGGCAAGGGCCTGTCGGGCGGTCGGGTGATCGTCCGGCCGGATCGTGATGCGACGTTCGTTGCCGAGGACAACGTGATCGCCGGCAACGTGATCGGCTACGGCGCGACGGGCGGTGAGATCTTCATCCGCGGTCGCGTGGGCGAGCGCTTCTGCGTTCGCAACTCCGGGGCGACGGCCGTCGTCGAGGGCGTGGGTGACCACGGGTGCGAGTACATGACCGGCGGGCGCGTGGTGGTGCTCGGTGCGACGGGCCGCAACTTCGGTGCGGGCATGAGCGGCGGCATCGCGTACGTGCTCGACCCCGACGATCTCTTCGCAGCGAAGGTGAACTACGACATGGTCGACTTGCAGACGCTCGACGACGCTGACCTCACGTTCCTCTGGTCGACGCTCGAGGCGCACCAGCGACACACCGGCTCCGCCGTGGCGGCGGCGGTGCTGTCCGACTGGTCGCAACGGTCGACCCAGTTCCGCAAAGTGATGCCGCGCGACTATGCGCGAGTGCTGTCGGTGATGCAGCAGGCAGCCGACGACGGTCTCGACGAAGCAGCGACGCTCGACAAGGTGATGGAGGCCTCCCGTGGGTGAGACGACCGGGTTCATGCAATGGCACCGCGACACGCCCTCGCGTCGCCCCGTGCCGGTTCGTCTGCGCGACTGGAAGGAGGTGTACGAGGAGTTCCCCGCCGACCGTTTGCGCACACAGGCTGGCCGGTGCATGGACTGTGGCATCCCCTTCTGCAACAACGGCTGTCCGCTCGGCAACCTGATCCCCGACTGGAACGACCTCG
>JBMOFX010000253.1:0-4046 GCA_049318665.1 Ilumatobacteraceae bacterium
AGCGCACCTCGCTCCGGACCGTCGCCGACCATCAATCCACGCACCTCGGGCAGGCGTTCACGGACGAGGCGCATCGCGTCGAGGAACATCGGCAGGTTCTTCTGCGGATGATGCCGCGCCACGATCGTGACGAGCGGGGCATCTGCGGCGATGCCGTACGAGGCGCGAACCTCGGGTGCTGATCGTTGCACCGACCGCGCCGGCGCGACGGGAAGGATGAACGTGCGGCGCTCCGTCGGCAACACGTCGGCGAAGCGCTCGTCGATCTCGTCACTGATCACGATCAGGTGATCACAGCGCTCGACGACGTAGGTCTCGGCGCGTCGGAGCACCTTTGCCGACGGACCTCGCCGGGTGCCGCCGACGAGGTTGTGCACCGTCAGCACCATCGGTGGTCGCTGGTCGGCGCCGACCGCCACCATCGCCGCCTTCAGTCCGTGCACGTGCAGCACGTCAACACCGGAGAGCAACGACGAGAGCCGCCGTCGAGCCGGTCGGTACGCGGGCACGTTCCACACCGGCGGCACGTCGACGGTCGCGTCCTGCGACCCGACGCCGTCCATCACGCCGTCCGGGCCGGCCACCGTCGCATCCCAGCCGTGGTCGGGGAGCCGGCGTGCGAGTTCGGCGACGTGCGCGCGGATCCCGCCCGTCGACGGCCCGAGGAACTGCAACACCCGTCCGTTCAGCGACTCCCGCTCATGCGTCGACACGGATGGTGTGTAGCACGCGCCTAGGGTCGGCTGCCGTGACAGCGCACGTCTTGGCGATCGATCTCGGCACCGGCGGTCCGAAGGTGGCGATCATCGACGAGTCGGGCGCCACCCTCGCCTGGAGCTCGCAGCCCGTCGCCACCGTCCTCCTCGACGGTGGCGGTGCGGAGCAAGACCCCGAAGCGATGTGGCAGGCGGTCGTGCTCGCGACCCGGGCGACGCTTGCGGCGTGTGCGCCATCGCCGCCCATCGATGCGGTGACGGTGACGAGCCAGTTCATGAGCACGATCCCGATCGCCGCCGATGGCACACCCACGGGTCCGTGCATCCTGTGGATGGACACACGCGGCGGAGCGCACAGCAGGTCGCTCCTCACCGACGAGTCGTTCGGCGCGTTCATCGAACGGCACGGCATGATCCCGCTGCCGAGCGGCAACGACAACGTGGCACACGCGCATGTGCTGCAGACGCGGCACCCCGAGGCGTACGCGGCTGCGTCAGCGCTCGTCGAGCCGATGGACTACCTCACGGCTCGGATCACGGGTCGCGTCACTGCGACGCAGTCGTCGGTGTTCGGCCAGTTGGTGTGCGACAACCGAACCTGGGGTGTGGTCGAACACGACCCACTGCTCGTCTCGCTCACCGGTCTCGACCCCGACAAGCTCGCGCCACTGGTGCCGATGAACGGCTTCATCGGGGAGGTCACGGCCGCGGCCGCTGCTGAGCTCGGCATCGCCGCGGGCATTCCCGTCACACCGGGGACGATCGACTCGATCACGTCGGCGGTCGGCACCGGCGCAGTCACCGCGTCGTCAGGCGCGGTGGTGATCGGCACGACCGCGGTGATGGTCACCCACATCGACGAGCACCGAGGCGACCTGATGGCCGGGTTGATCGGTGTGCCGAGTCCGGTGGCGGGCCGGTACTTCGTGATGGCCGAGAACGGCGTCGGCGGGCGCGCCCTCGAGTGGGCGACCCGACTGTTCGGCTACGGCCACGACATCGCCGGCGCGGTCGACGACGCGGGAACGATTGCAACTGCCGATGGCGTGCAATGCCTGCCGTGGCTGCTGGGCTCGATCGCCCCGAGCCCCGACGACGATGTCCGCGGCGCCTACGTGGGCCTGCACCTGCGCCACGATCGTCGCCATCTCGTACGGGCGACCCTCGACGGTGTTGCGCTCAACCTCGCCTGGTTGCTCCCCGTGCTCGAGCAGTTCGCCGGCTCGTCGTGGCCGGCCGTCCGGTTCGGCGGCGGCGGAGCCCAGAGCGCACTCTGGTCGCAGATCCTCGCCGACGCGCTCGACCGACCGATCCATCAACTCGACGAGCCGCGCACCACCAACGCTCGCGGCGCGGCGTTCCTTGCGCTCGCCGAGCTCGGTCGGATCAGCATCGACGACGTGCCGTCGCTGCTCCGGGTGCGTGCGGTTCACGAGCCACGACCGGACACCCGCGCCGCGATGGCGGCCGCGTTGGCACAACACATCGCCCTGCATCCGCACCTCGGCGCCCTGCGCGCCTAGGTTGCACGGCATGGGCCTCTTTCCCTACGCCGACCGATATCCCGTTGCACGCCAGATCCCCGACCGGGGCCGGAGTCGGCCGGAGGTGCTCGCCGAGATCGAGGCGATGTCCGCCGCCGAGGACGCCAACGCCGACGAGGGTCTCATCAGCGGCTCGATCTACTCGGGTGATCACGAGCACTACGCGTTCTTGAACGAGGTGTTCGGTCACTACAGCCACGCCAACGTCCTGCAGCGCGACGTGTACCCGAGCGCCACCCGGTTCGAGGGCGAGATCATCGCGATGGCTGCCGAGCTGATGCACGCACCCGAGCCGTGCGGCGTGCTCACCAGCGGTGGCACCGAGAGCCTGATGAACCCACTGCTGGTGTATCGACAGTGGGGCCGCGAGCGTGGCATCACCACCCCCAACGTCGTCATGCCGGTCACCGCACACCCCGCGCTCGACAAGGGAGCGCACTACTTCGGTATCGAGCTCCGCAAGGCTGCCGTCACCGACGACTTCACCGCCGACATGGCATCGGTCGCATCACTGGTCGACGCGAACACCGTCGCCCTGATCGGCAGTGCCGGCACCTACCCGCACGGCACGATCGATCCGATCGGCGCGCTCAGCGACCTTGCCCTCGAGCGCGGCATCAACCTGCACGTCGACGGCTGCCTCGGTGGATTCATCCTGTGCTGGGGCGAGGGCATCGGCGTCGATGTGCCGGTGTTCGACTTCCGCCACCCCGGTGTCACCTCGCTGAGCGCCGACACCCACAAGTACGGGTTCGGGCTGAAGGGCTCGAGCGTGCTGCTGTACCGATCGCCCGAACTGCGCCGACTGCAGTACTTCATCGTCGCCGACTGGCCGGGCGGTGCGTACACGTCGCCCGGCATGAGCGGATCGCGATCGGGCGGCATCATCGCCGCAGCGTGGGCTGCCATGGTCACGCTCGGCCGTGAGGGCTACGAGGCGATCGCATCCGACATCTTCCGAACCGCCGCGCGTCTGCGCGAGGTCATCGGCGAGCATCCCGAACTGCGCGTGTTGGGCAACCCGTTGTTCAACGTGGCGTTCGCGGCCAGCACCGCCGACCAACTCGGCGACGACCCGATCGACATCTTCCACGTGAACGACTCGCTCGCCGCCAAGCGGTGGCGACTCAACGGTCTGCAGATGCCGCCCGCCGTGCACTTCTGCATCACGCGTCCGAACACCATGCCCGGCGTGATCGACCGCTTCGCCGCCGACCTGCACGAAGCGGTGGGCTACGCCCGCGAGCGACGGGGGACGAAGCCGCGCTCAGGAGCGATGTACGGAGGCGGTGGCATCGACATGCCGCGCCACGCAGTTGCGGCCGGTATGGCCGGCTGGCTCGACGCCACGCAGTCGCTGCCCCCTGTGGCGTCGGGCGCATGACGCTCATGGTTTGTGACCGGATTCGCGAGGCCTGGTAGCGTCCGACCCGATGTCTGTACTCCTGCGCGACTACCTCACCGTGGTCTGGTTCGGTGCCATCGCCCTCATCCTCGGCGGCTTGCTGCTCGGTGTGGCGGCGTTGATCCGACCGAACAAGCCCAACGCCCAGAAGCTGATCGCCTACGAGAGTGGCGTCGATCCGGTGGGCGACGGATGGTCGCAGAGCCAGATCCGCTACTACATCTTCGCCCTGCTCTTCGTCGTGTTCGACGTGGAGGCCGTCTTCATCTTCCCGTGGGCCACCCAACTCGAACGGTACGCAGGCTTCGGCCTCGTCGAGATGGGCATCTTCGTCTTCGTCCTGCTCCTTGGCCTCGTGTACGCGTGGCGCAAGGGCGTCCT
>JBMOFX010000254.1:0-4043 GCA_049318665.1 Ilumatobacteraceae bacterium
TCACCCTGATCGCGCAGATCGAGCTGATGGCGTGTCGCCGTCAGGATGTTGTGGAAGCCATCAGCCTCCAGCCGACGCACAATGGCCGACCCGACCAGACCAGCGTGACCCGCAACGTAGATACGTGCCTCTCGGTTCATGTGGGGACTCTACTGCCGAGCGCGAAAGGGCAATGGTGGCCTTGAGGAAATCCTGAGAGTCGTGCCGATAGGGCAGAGCCGTATCCTTCGTGCAGCCGAGGAGGACACCCATGACCAATAGCTCACGCCGATACGTTGTTCCGGACCACGTCCTTTCGCGTCACGTTGGTGACGAAGCGGTGCTGCTGAGCATGGAGAGTGAGCGCTACTTCGCGCTCGAAGGTGCGGGGCCAAGGATTTGGGCGTTGCTGTGCGAGAAGGAGCGGGCTTCGGCGAGCGATCTTGTCGCTGTGCTGTCCGACGAATACGAGGTTGACAGCGCGGTCTTGGAGTCGGATGTGCTCGCCATGTTGGCCTCGCTCCACGGCCATGGGCTCATCGAGGCGGAATAGTGTCGTTGCGGTTGTGCAACTGATGGTTCGATGATGGTCCATCGATCGCGTCTGTCGCGTCGATGGCGCGCACTTCGGTCGTTGTCCTTCCGCCAATGGCTGTGGGTCGTGGAAGCGTCCGTCGTCGTTCCAGCCGTTCAGCTGTCGTTGACTCGACGAGGCTTCAAGACCACTGTGGCGCGCCTCGCACGGCGATCCGATCGAGTTGCGGCGTCGACATTCACCGCCCACCGCGACATGGCGCTCAGTGTCCGATTGGTAGCCGATCGACCGATCGTGGGTTCTGTGTGTCTCGGTCGTTCACTGTCACTTTGGTTCATGCTGCGGAGGCGTGGCGTAGACGCCGACCTGATCATCGGGGCCGACCCGCCGCGAGACTCAGGGATGTTGGCGGCTCACGCGTGGGTCGAAGTCGGTGGAGTTCCGGTAAACGACGCGCCCGACGTCCGAGAACGCTACGGAAGCTTCGGGGTCTCGCTTCCGAAACTGAGTCGCGCGTGACGGAGCAGCGCGCCGAGAACGAGTCAGCGGAGAACGTGCTCGACCAGTTGTTCAGTCCACAGCCGCGTAGCGTTCGACGGCTCCCTACCTTGGTGAAGTCAGGCATCGCCATCGCGTGGCGGGCAGCACCTCGCGAGTTGTTGACGAACGCCGCGCTCCAGGCCGTGTCCGCAGCTGCTGTCGGTGGACAACTGTTGGCAACCCAGCGGCTGCTGCGGGCACTCATCGAACTGGGGGACGATCCACGCTTTCTCGATGTGGTGCCCTGGCTCGCCGTGCTCAGCGTGCTGACCGCAGTGGCATCGGTGGCCGACCTGGTCCGCATCGAGCGTCAACGGCTCCTCGGCGAGATGGTGGGGTTGTACACGATCGATCAGGTCCTCGACGTCGCGACCTCCGTGGAACTTGTGGCGTTCGACTCGTCGGAGTTCCACAACAGACTGATGCGCGCGCAGATCAATGCCACCGTGCGACCGGTCCAGATGGCCAACGGCATCTTGGGCATCGCCAGCGCCCTCATCACGATCGCTGCGGTATCGGCAGCGCTCTTGCTGATCGAGCCGCTCCTGGTGGTCGCGCTGCTCGTCGCCTATCTCCCTGCTTGGGCGCTCAATGCCCGGGCGAGCCATGTCTCCTACTCGTTCAGCGTCGACCAGACCGAGCGCGACCGTGAGCGCTCGTATCTCGCCGTGGTGCTCGCTCGCCGGGCCGAAGCGGCAGAACTGAGGGCATACAACATCGCCCGATTCCTTCGCGGCCGACATGACGCTCTGTACGGGGCTCGGCTGCACGCCCTACGTGACATCGTGCGGCGCCGGACCCGGCTTGGCCTCGTGGGTGCGTCCATCACCTCGCTCCTCAACGCTGGTGCGCTTGCGTTGCTCGTCTGGTTCGTCGTATCGGGACGACTCGACATCGCCGCCGCCGGGGCGTCCGCAGGGGCGATGTTGATCTTCGCTCAACGTCTGTCCGTGCTGGCGTCGAGCACAGGGGCTCTTTACGAGAGCGCCCTGTTCATCGAGGACTTCACATCCTTCGTCGAACCACGGCCCCATCTGGACGAGGGTTTGCCGGAGGCGCCCCCTTCGTTCGGCGAAATCCGACTCGACGGCATCACGTTCCGATATCCGAACGCCGAGCGCGCTGCCCTCACCGATGTATCTCTGTCAGTTCGCAAGGGCGAGGTGATCGCTCTCGTCGGAGAAAACGGGTCGGGAAAGACCACGCTCGCCAAACTCCTTGGGGGGCTGTATCGCCCCGCGGCGGGCTCGATCTCCTGGGACGACACCGACCTCACCAAGGTCGACCCGAGCAGCGTCCGTGATCGGGTCGCCGTCATCTTCCAGGACTTCGTCAAGTATCACTTCAGTGCGCGCGACAACATCGCGCTCGGTCGCGTCGACGAATTCGACAATTCGACCGGCGTCCTCGCCGCGGCGCAACGTGCCTCCGCAGATGAGTTCTTGGACGCGCTGCCTCGTGGCTTCGACACCGTTCTTGGCTCCGAATACGCTGGATCGTCCGACCTGTCGATCGGTCAGTGGCAGCGAGTGGCCCTTGCACGGGCATTCTTTCGAGACGCTCCGCTGCTGATTCTCGATGAGCCCACTGCTGCGCTCGACGCTCGCTCGGAGGCACGGCTGTTTGACCAGATCAAGGAACTGTATGCCGGCCGAACTGTGGTCTTGATCTCGCATCGGCTGTCGAGCGTTCGCTCCGCCGACCAGATCTACGTGCTCGATCATGGCCAGATCGTCGAGGCTGGCACCCACGAAGAGTTGATGCGCAGCGATGGCACCTACGCAGAGATGTTCACGCTTCAGGCCAGCGCCTACGCCGACGAGGTTGAGCCCTAGCCTGCGGCGACCAAATCGGCGAGCTGCATCACCGCTCCGGGCAGTTGGTTCAGATCTCGCGGGCGTTGAAGTTCGAGGCAGCGGATATCGAGCAGATCGAGAACCGCCCTCGGTCGGTGGCGAAGGTGGCGGCCATGCCCGTCTCCCAAGGCCGACGCGCTGTAGAGCGCGCTCACTAACTCGGCAGCGCCGAGTTCGGACACCCGCACATCGTCACCCCAGCTGAGGCGGACAAAGGCCGCAACCGGGACGGATGCCTGAGGTTCGTCGAGGTAAATGCGCCAGCGATCTCGCGATCCGATGCGGCCAAGCGCCCGACCCCCGAAGACGACGGAGGCCGGCTCCCTCAGGTCGATGACGCTGGTGCCGGGCAACGCGTGGTCGCCGTCGAGCACCACGACGTCATCTGCGCGCACGGCGAATCCTGCTTCGAGTGCCGCCGCAACGGTGGTGCTCTTGCCTGCTTCACGATGGCCGAGCAGCACGACCGCCTTGCCGCCGACATCGAACGCTGACGCATGCAGCACGAGCCGACCGCACCACTGCTGAATCACTGCGGCCGGGAGGGAGAGGAAGGGGTGGATCAGGCCATCCTCAGCGAGCGGGGCAGCAGTCTCGATCCTGAGCAAATGAGGTGTCCCACGATCCAACCGCATCAAGGCATCATCCATGCGCATCTCGAACGAATCGTCGGTCAACTCCCCGAAGAACGGAACCGCCTCTCGTGTCTCGTCCACGACCTGGTGAACAACAGCGTCGGCGAGGTCAGACCGGTGATCGAGCGCGAAGGTGACACCACTGACTCGAAGCAATTGGGGGGTGGAGGCGGTTGGCTCCGGCACCTCGGCATGGTACCGGGCGGTTCCGTCAGGATTTCGTCAAGGTTGACGCCTCCGACCGTCAAGCCCCTTGCGCAAGTGGTTCTCTCGATGTTACATTTCGGACTTCACGAGAGGCGGAGGAAATTCTATGAAGCAGCAGTACACCACCCCACAGGTTCGCGAGTTGGGCAGCGTCACGGAGCTGACGTACGGCGTCAAGTCCGGGTTTGTTCAGGACTTCGAGTCCAACACGCTCAGCCCTCCCAACACCGTCCTGGGGTCTTGGAAGTAGTTCCCAACGACAAAACTTGGAAGTGGAGGCCCAGCGATGGG
>JBMOFX010000255.1:0-4025 GCA_049318665.1 Ilumatobacteraceae bacterium
GACGACACCGCCAGCGTGCCCGACGACCTCACCCCCGACGAGCTCACCGTCGAGAAGGCACTCGAGCTGCTTGCGCAACCGAAGAGCGACGAGCCGATCGGCGAGCTCGACGGCTACCCCGTGTTCGCGAAGAGCGGCCGGTACGGGCCCTACGTCCAATGGGGCACAGCCGACAATCCGCCACGCGGGTTCGAGAAGCCGAAGATGGCGAGCCTGTTCAAGACGATGACGCTCGAGCGGATCACCGTCGACGACGCCGAGCAGCTCCTCCAGTTGCCGCGCTCGCTCGGCACCGATCCGGCCGACGATCAGGAGATCCTCGCCAACAACGGTCGGTACGGGCCCTATGTCCAGAAGGGCAAGGACTACCGCAACATCACCAACGAAGAGCAGCTCCTCACGATCACGCTCGACCAGGCGATCGAGATCTTCAGCCAGCCGAAGGTGTTCCGCCGCGGTCAGGGCGCGAACTTGGCCGCCAAGGGTCCGTTGCGCGAGTTCGGTGTCGACCCGGTGAGCGAGAAGCCCGTGGTTGCGAAGGACGGGAAGTTCGGCGTGTACGTCACCGACGGCGAAACCAATGCGTCACTGTCGAAGGGCGACCGGCTCGACGCAATGATGCCCGAGCGCGCGTTCGAGCTGCTCGCGATCCGTCGCGAGGCGATCATCGAAAAGGGCGGCCCTGCAGCGAAGAAGGCCGCCGCCACGAAGAAGGCCGCAGCGAAGAAGGCGGCGCCTGCCAAGAAGACGGCAGCCAAGAAAGCCCCTGCCAAGAAGGCCGCCGCGAAGAAGCCCTGACGTCGGCGCGTCAGCCGCCGATCAGCACGCCCAACACACCAGCGAGCACCAGCGCGCTGGCCGCGTACTCGCGGCGCCCGTGCCGCTCGCCGAGGTACCAGTGCGCGACAGCGAAGGTGATCAGCAGTTCCACCTGACCGAACGTTCGGACGCGGGCGGCATTCTGCAGCGTGAACGCCAACGCCCAGCACGCGCTCCCGCACACGCTGAGCACGCCGACGACCGAGCTCGACCGCCAGTGGCGCACGGCCAGTCCGAGCTGCTCGCGCTCACGAAGCAGGAGGTAGCCGCCGTGCATGACGACTTGCATCGAGTTCATGACGGCGAGCGTGACGATCGCGCGAGCGATCACCGGGCCGCCGGGCATCGTCTGCGTGGACGCGCGGATCCCGACCGATGCAATGGCGAACAGACCGCCTGCCGCCAGCCCCCATCGCGCGGCCGCATCTCGGCGACGAAACACGTCACGCCCACCTGCGAGCACCACCACGCCGGCGAAGCAGAGCAGCGTCGAGAGCCAACCGAGCGGGCGGAGCGGTTCGCCGAGCACGATCGTGGAGAACACGGCGACCTGCACCACCTCGGTCTTCGTGTAGACGGTGCCGATCGCGAAGTCGCGCGCGTCGAAGGCGTGGATCATGCAGATCGTGCCAAGGATCTGCGCGAGGCCACCTCCCGCGATCATCGGCCAGAAGCGCAGGGCCGGGGTCGGTAGCCCGCCGTCGACGAGACGCACCACACCGACGGCGATGAGGGCGAGCGGGGCGCCGTACATGTAGCGCACGAAGCCGGCGCCGCTCACCGACAGCAGCGATCGCAGCCGTTGCTGCGACGCCGTGCGCGCCGTCTGGAAGCACGCTGCTGCGATCGTGATCGGCACCCACACGAATCCCACTCTACGGGATGATCGTCTCATCATTCGCACGGTTTGGTCGCCGGATAGGGTGCACCGAGTGACGACGTCCGGGCGATACATCGCACTCGAAGGAGCCGAAGGCTGCGGCAAGAGCACCCAGGCCGGCGTGCTCGCCGCCGAGCTCGGTGCCGTGCTCACCCGCGAGACCGGCGGCACGCCGATCGGCGCGCGGATCCGCGAGATCCTCCACGACACCAACGTCACCGACCTCGCGCCGCGCTCGGAGGCGCTGCTCACCGCCGCCGATCGAGCACAGCACCTGGCCCAGGTGGTGCGGCCCGCGCTGTCGACCGGGCGCCACGTGGTGAGCGATCGGAGCGTCTACTCCACGCTCGCCTACCAGGGCTTCGGCCGCAGCCTCGACGTGGCCGAGCTGCGCCGCATCAACGACTGGGCGGTCGACGGGTGCTGGCCCGAGCTCGTCATCCTGGTCGACGTCGACCCCGCTGTGCTCCACGACCGCATGCACGGCCGCGAGCTCGACCGGTTCGAACGCGAGGGCGGCGAATTCCACGCACGCGTGCGTGACGGGTTCCATCGGTTGGCCGAGCTCGAGCCACATCGGTTCGTCGTGGTCGATGGCGATGCCGACATCGAGTCGGTCGCCATCACGATCCGTGGCGCGGCGCGCGACCGGTTGGGCATCTGATGCCGATGCTCATCACGTCGGTGTGGGACGAGGTGGTCGGCCAGCCGCGCGCCATTGCGCGTCTGCAGGCCGCCGCCAACAAGCCCGTGCACGCGTATCTCTTCGTTGGCCCGCCCGGCACCTGCAAGGAGCAGGCCGCTCGTGCGTTCGCTGCTCGCCTGCTGTCCGGCGGCGACGACCCCGACCAGCGAGATGCTCGGCTCGCGTTGCACGGCGAGCATCCCGACGTTCGAGAGGTGAGGAGATCAGGAGCAGCGATCGGTAAGGAGGAGATCAGCGACCTCATCAAGGCAGCCTCGATGGCGCCCGTCGAGAGCGACCGCAAGGTGATGATCCTCGAGGAGTTCCACCTCCTCAGCGCCGAGAGCACCTCACGATTGCTGAAGACCGTGGAGGAGCCGCCCGGCGACACGGTGTTCCTCGTGCTGGCCGATCAGGTGACGCCGGAGCTGATCACCATCGCGTCCCGATGTGTTCGCATCGACTTCCCACCGATCGATCCGGCGCTCGTGGTCGCACGGCTCGTCGCTGAAGGGCACCCGCCGTCGGTGGCGAAGGAAGCCGCAGCGGCCTCGGCCGGCAACCTCGACCGTGCCCGCGTCCTCGTCACCGACGAAGGGCTCGCCGCGCGTCGACGCGCGTTTGCGTCGATCCCGTCGCGTCTCGACGGCACCGGCGCCACCGTCGCGCAACTCGCGGCCGAGATGACCACGCTTGCCGACGAAGCCGCCGGCTTCCTTGCGCCCCGCCACGCCGAAGAACTCCAAGCGCTCGAAGCGAGGGTGGCGGCATCCGGCGAGCGTGGGAGCGGCCGCAAGGTGCTCGAAGACAACCAGAAGCGCGAGGTGCGCCGGTATCGCTCCGACGAGATCCGCAGCGGACTCGGGGTGATCGCGGCCGCGTACCGAGACGCGCTCGCGGCGGGGACGGCCCCTCGACCCGACGCCGCCATCCGGGCGGTCGCCCGCATCCATGTCGCCCTCGAGGCGCTCGAACGCAACCCCAACGAGTCGTTGCTCCTGCAGCACTTGCTGCTCGAGCTCCCCTCGCTGTAACCGGCGCCAGCCCGCTTAGGATCGCGCCGTGCCCAGTCTCAGCGCCGACGACATCGAGGCGTTCCTCACCGAACCCGGACATCTCGCCCGCATCGGCACCACCGACGCCGATGGCATGCCAAGAGTGCTGCCGCTGTGGTTCATCCTCTCCGACGGTGCCGTCTGCTTCACACCACGCCAACCCGCGGTGATCTGGCAGAACCTGCTGCGCGACCCGCGCCTGTCGATCTGCATCGACGACGACCAGGCGCCGTACCGCAAAGTCGTGCTGCAAGGGATCGTCGAGATCGTCCATCCGCCGGGCGAGGACGACGCCTGGCGCCACCTGTATCGGTCGATCGCCAAGCGCTACGTAGCCGAACCGTGGGCCGACGGGTACGTCGACGGGACCGCGGACCAACCCCGGGCGCTGTGCGCCCTCCGCCTCGATGCGCCGACGACCAAGTTGCAGACCTGGCGGATGCCCATTGCGGGCGAAGACCCTTCGGGAATCTGGCACTCCCGCTACTACGTGGGCAGGGACTCGAACTGACCGGTACACTCGCTGCCCGTCGCCCAGATAGCTCAGTCGGTAGAGCATTTCACTCGTAATGAAAAGGTCCAGGGT
>JBMOFX010000256.1:0-4020 GCA_049318665.1 Ilumatobacteraceae bacterium
CAGTGGGCCTTCAAGCCGATCCAGCGTGAGGTGCTCCGCGCCGTGCGCGACGCCGACCACCCGAACGTCAACCTCGGCGACTTCGAGCGCCGCCCCGAGATCCTCCGGGCCTTCCGCCACCTCCAGGGCGAGGACGACCGCTACCAGCCGTCGTACGCCGAGGTCGCCACCGTCGTGGGCGCCACCATCGATCAGGTTCGCCGCGTGCTCGCACCGCCGAAGTTCGAGTCGGTCGACCAACCTGCCTCCGACCAACACGACCTCACCCTCGGCGACAGCGTCGAGGCAGTGACCCCCGGCCCCGAGGCCGTCGTGGTGTCGAGCATGATGCTCTCCGCGCTGCGCACCTACGGCCTGGCCGCACTCGACCCGCGTGAGTTGTTCGTCATCGTCCGCCGGTTCGGTCTCGACGGTGAGCCGCCGGAGAAGCTCGCTGGCATCGGCGAGACGCTCGCGCTGTCTCGCGAGGCCGTTCGCCAGATCGAGGCCCGCGCGGTCGGCAAGATCCAGCACCCGCTCGTGCTCCGGAAGATCAACCACCACGCACGTAGCTGAAGGTGGTTGCCTCCGGGTGATCTCGGGTGATCGAGCGGCGCTCGAACTCACCCGAAACTCGCCCCCCGAGCACCGGCGCCGTGCGGCCGCCTCCGAACAATCTCACCTGTCAAGGCCACATGGAATGTGGCACAGGAGATCACGGAGGACCTCATGGCAAATACGACGATCGAGTCACCGGTTCGACAGAGCACCAACGGGCGCACCCGCCCGACGGCGCCCGAGCCGCCGTTCGAGGTTGCAGGCCCCTGGACCGGCCGCCAGTACCCGGCATCGGCCCTCGAGGAGTCAATCTTCGTCGATCAGCTCGAACTGCTCAGTGGCTACAACGATGTCGACGAGTTCGAGCGCCGCGACGTCACCGTGCTCCTCACGGCACTCCGCTGTGGCCTCACCCCGGAGCAACTGCTCGAGCAGGCGCCCGGCGTGAAGCCCGCCCGCCTCCTCGCCGCCCATCGCGAGCTCGAGACCCGCCGGATGCTCTCCGAGCACGCCTGGCAGACCATCACCGTGGACGGCACCGTGCTCGCGTTCGAGACGTTTGCTCCGTGCGCAGCGGAGTTGCTCCCCGCTGTGATCAGCCACCTGCAGACGTACCGCAGCGATCGCGGCCGCTTCACCGAGGCACTTGAGGACGCCACCGATCAGGTCGTGCGCGCAACCCGCCGTGTCCGCGTGCTCGAAAAGCGTGTTGCCGAGGCGCAGAGCGACCTGGCCCGAGCCCGCCAGCTCGGCACGCTGCTGTACGACATCTACGGTCAGGGCGCCTGGAGCCTCCCGACGTACATGCCGTCTCGCGTGGGCGCCCTCGTGCCGCTGCGTGCCGCCGCCCTCCTGGGTGACGACATCACTGCCTCACGCCGCGTCAGCTGACCACCGGAGCAGCGCTGCGCACCGCAGCGTACGATCGGGGTCCATGTCGATCGGAGCGGTCCGCCCATGAGCGTCCCCGCCGACCCGTGGGTGCTCCTCCCCCCGGCCGATGTCGTGGCCCGGGCCATTGTTGGTCCGGCACCACGCATGCCACTGGCGTCGCTCCACGGCGCGGTGACCGCGCACCACGACACCGCCGGTGAGATCCGCGACTGGGTGCTCGACCCGGCCGCCATCGACAACGCGGGCATCGTCGGCACCTACCGTGCCTGGCGTTCGACGTGGCGACCGGAGTGGCCGCTGGGCCCGGTCACCAACCTCGCTTCGCTGTGTCGCGAGATGGCCGACATCGACCACGACCTCGACCGGCGACTCGAGCGGATCCTCGAACGCGTTGCGCAGCGCGGCCAGACCGTGGCCGTTCCCGGCGCGGCCACCGACGCGCTGTTGCGCGAACTCGAGACAGCCCGCCTTGCCTTGAGCGTCGATGACCGCGTCGGATGGGGCATCGTCGATGACATGCCCGCAGAGAGCCGATCTGGCGGCTTGGCGCGCACGTGGGCGGCGCCGCCGAACGACCAAGTACTTGCGGGCACCGGGGGATCTGCCGTCGTGGTGCGACCGAGCGGCGGCCTCGTGCTCGCGGAGCGGGTCGACGACCGAGCGTCGGCTGTCTCGATCGCTGCGGTCGACCTGCGCCACGACGAGGTGGTCGTCGTCGACCCTCGCGGCGGCTCGGCCCACCTGCCGCTCGCACGCTGTCGCCCCCTCGGTTGGTTGGTCCCGCGCTCACTGCGATGGCACGTCCGCGAGATCCCGCTCGTCGTGGTCTGGTCGCTGCTGTTCCAAGGCCTGCCCGAGGCGTTGCGAGCCGCCCGCGACACCGGTGGGTGGGTGGAGATCGTGCCGGGTGAGTAGCCAGGTCGAGTAGCCGGGGTGCCTTGCCCCAGGCCCATCCGATCAGGACAGTCATCCACGTGACTGGTGCATTCGATGATCCCTTCCGTACGACGCTGATGAGCATGTACGGCGCTGCTGCGGCGGTCGAGCGCGACGATCGCGCGGGCCTGCACCTGCTCCTCAACGACCTGTACGAGAGCTATGAAGACTTCCCTGCGTTGCTCACCGCGATGTCGTACGTGACGCTCGATCGGCTCGATGCGGCGCTCGCCCTCAGCGGCGACCGGGCGGTCTCGGGCGAGGAGAGCCGCGAGCTGGCACAACGGCTCCTGGTCGGCGCGAGCTCCTACGCGATCACCGGCACGGCATCGATCCACGCGGCCGCACAGCGACTCGACGCGGTCCGACGACACGACACGGTCGCTGCGATTCAGGAGGTCCGCACCGCCCGAGCGATCGTGAGCGATGCCGATCTGCTGTGCGGCGCCACCGCGCTGCTGACCGCAACGATCGGCGTGTGGGCCGACCGCGCCGGCGAGGATCGCACGGCGGCACTGCGCGGCCTGTGCCTCGCCAGCCTCACC
This sequence comes from Ilumatobacteraceae bacterium, assembly GCA_049318665.1. Taxonomy (GTDB): domain Bacteria; phylum Actinomycetota; class Acidimicrobiia; order Acidimicrobiales; family Ilumatobacteraceae; genus VFMC01. Next base: position 2,913 of record JBMOFX010000256.1, read on the forward strand.
GCGGCCTGAGTTCGGCAGCCACGGGCGCCGCGAACGACTGCGGCCCAGTCACCCATCGCAGGGGACGCCGATGGCGGAGTCGCTGCAGAATCGGCGGCCGATCCCGATGACGAGCTCGACATCCGAGTCCTTACTCCACCGACCTGCAGCGTCGACCGAGTACCGGAGGCTGTACACGACGGTGTTGCCCCACTCCCCGTCCGCCTCGATCGTGCCGAAGTCCTCTCGCGACTCTGGCGAGCCCGGTCCTGAGTTCGCCACGGACCGGGCGACCATCTCGGGTGGACACTCCTCGACCTGGCGACCACCCACCGACCTGAGGTAGCTGTCGAGCGCCTCGCACGCCGCATCGAGCGACTCGGGGCGCAGCGGCGTGAAGTACAGGGTGAGCATCGGACAACTGCCATCGCTGCACAACTCGGTCCGAAAGACATTGGCTTCCCCGACGCGCTTTGCGCTGACCTGGCTCGGCGGCGGGTCGGTTGCGTCGCCCGCACCGGCTGGCCGCGGTGCAGCGAGCAACCGCGAGACGGCTGTTTGTACCTTCGCTGTCGAGGGCACGCTGGAGCACGACGCCACGAGGACCGCGACTGCGGCGACGACCGTGACCGTCACCAACAGACGAGAGGAAGCGGTGCGTGCGGAGTTCACAGTCCAAGTATGAACCAAGCCGCGTCCGCCGCCGGGCCGGTGCGGTCCCCGGCGAGCTGCGTGGCCTGTGCGACACTTTCGGTTGCGCACTCGTCGTGTTCCCGGACGATCCGTTCTGGTAGCGAGTCGCAGCCAGTGCACCATCCGGAGGAAACCAGCAGATGCCGATCCACCGACCGCTCGACGAACTCATCGAGCACGCGCCCGACCTTCCCTGGCTCGAGAAGGCGGCCTGCGCCGACATGCCGCTCGACCAGCTCGACCTGTTCTTCGTCGAGGCCGGCCGAAGCATCGCGGCGTCGACGATGGCGATGTGTCGTGGGTGTGCCGTGCGGCTCGACTGCCTGGCCCACGCGTATCAGCACGAGGTCATGAGCGGATACTTCGGCGGGATGTCGCCCGGTCGACGTCGCGTGCTCACGCACGAGCAGGCCGTCGCCGAGATCGAACAGGAGCG
>JBMOFX010000257.1:0-4010 GCA_049318665.1 Ilumatobacteraceae bacterium
TGGGGCGCTCTCGTAGCGGTCATTGTCGCGCTGCTGCTCGTCGACCTCATCGTGTTCCATCGCGAGGCGCACGAGATCAACACTCGAGAAGCGGCAATCGAGTCGGTCATCTGGGTGTCGATCGGCCTGTCGTTCACCTTCGTCATCTGGTTCGCCTTCAGTGGTGCTGCGGCGGGGGAGTACATCTCCGGCTACCTCATCGAGAAGAGCCTCAGCATCGACAACGTGTTCGTGTGGGCGCTGATCTTCAGCTACTTCCGAGTGCCCGGCAAGTACCAGCACCGAGTGCTGTTCTGGGGCATCTTCGGCGCGCTGGTGCTGCGCGCGATCTTCATCTTCGCCGGCGTTGCGTTGATCTCGCGGTTCGAGTGGGTGCTCTACCTCTTCGGCGCGTTTCTGCTCTACACCGCGTTCAAGCTCCTGCGTGACGGTGATGAGGAGATGGACCCGAGCCAGAGCACCGTGTTGAAGCTGATGCGCAAGGTGGTGCCGATGACCGATGAGCTCGACGGTCAGAAGCTGTTCACGAAGAAGAACGCGAAGCGGGTGGCGACTCCGCTGTTCGCGGTGCTCGTGCTGGTGGAGGCCACCGACGTGTTGTTCGCCGTCGACTCGGTGCCGGCCGTGCTGGCGGTGAGCCACGAGCAGTTCATCGTGTTCAGCTCGAACGCCTTCGCGATCCTCGGCTTGCGGGCGCTGTACTTCCTGCTGGCCGACCTGCACGCCCGCTTCACCTACCTGCAGCAGGGCCTCGCCGTCATCCTCGCGTTCGTCGGTGTGAAGATGATCATCCAGCGCTGGTATCACATCCCGACGGTGGCATCGCTGCTGGTGATTGCGTTGGTGCTGGCCGTCTCGATCGTCGCCTCGCTGCGCGCCACCCCCGAGGCGTGACAGCCCACGGGTAACCTCGCCCGAATGGCGATCGCTGACGACGACTTGGAACGCCTTCGGGCGACGGTCTCCATCGCCGACGTCATCCAGCAATACGTCGCGCTGAAGCGCGTGGGGCGGAACTGGGTGGGGCTGTGTCCGTTCCACGGTGAGCGGTCGCCGTCGTTCAACGTTCGCGAGGAGATGGGCCGCTATCGCTGCTTCGGCTGCGGCGCCTCCGGCGACGTCTTCACGTTCGTGCAAGAGATCGAGCACGTCGACTTCGTCACCGCCGTCGAGCAACTCGCCGCGAAGGCCGGCATCCAGCTCAACTACACGACCGGTGGCGAGAGTCGCGAGCGGCAGCGTCGCAAGACGCTCGTGGAAGCGATGCGCGCCGCGGTCGACTGGTACCACGACCAATTGCTCACGTCGGCCGATGCCCGGTCGGCGCGCGACTACCTGCGCGGCCGCGGTCTGGCGGGCGACACGGCGCGCACGTTCAAGATGGGCTGGGCCCCTGACGACTGGGATCGCCTGTCGAGTGCGTTGTTGAAGCAAGGCATTCCAGCCGAGGTGCTGCGTGAGACGGGCCTTGCGTTCACCAACCGTGGCGGGCGCCTGCAAGACGCGTTCCGCGGCCGGGTGATGTTCCCGATCTACACCGAGAATGGTGACCCGGTTGCGTTCGGCGGACGCATCCTGCCGGGCTCGCAGGATCCGGCGAAGTACAAGAACTCGAGTGAGACGCCGATCTACGCGAAGTCGAAAACCCTGTACGGGCTCAACTGGGCCAAGGGCGACGTGGTGGCGACCGACCAGATCATCGTGTGCGAGGGCTACACCGACGTGATCGGGTTCCACCGGGCGGGTATCCGCCGCGCCGTGGCCACCTGCGGGACGGCGCTCACCGAGGAGCACGTGCGGATGATGAAGCGGTTCGCCACGCGGGTGGTGCTCGCGTTCGATGCCGACAAAGCGGGCCAGGGTGCTGCCGAGCGCTTCTACGAGTGGGAAGAGAAGTACCAGGTGCAGGTGAACGTGGCGCGCTTCCCCGACGGCAAGGACCCGGGCGAGCTGAGCGTCACCGATCCTGATGCGTTGCGCGTCGCGGTCGACGAGGCCGAGCCGTTCCTCGGCTTCCGCCTGCACCGGGTGCTCGACTCGCGACGCGTACGTTCACCGGAGGAGCGAGCTCGGATGGCCGACGACGCAATGCTCGTCGTGAACGAGCACCCCAACGTCAACGTCCGCAAGCTCTACGCAGGCGAGGTGGCCACTCGCGTCGGGCTCCCTGTCAACGATTTGGTCGCTGCTGCCGAACGCGGTGGCCGGGCACGGGTGCGGGTGTCGCCCACTCGGCAGGTCGGCGCGGCCGAGAACGCCGAGTTCGTAGCGGTGGCGCTGCTGCTGCAGCGGTGGAACGACGTCGCATCGTGGTTGGTCGAGAGTCTCTTCAACGACGACGTGGCGCGCCGGGCGTTCATCGCGGTGGCCGACGCGGGTGGCGCGCTGCCTGCTGCGCTCGACGCGGCCGACCCCGATGCGCGAGAGGTGCTCGAGCGCGCAGCGGTGGCCGACATCGACGCCGAGCCGTTCATCGAGGCGTGCAATCTGATCGCTGCTGCGGTGCGCCGCGAGCTCGCCCGCACCACCTCGCAGATCGAGCCGTCGGCCATGCGCGCTGCCACCGAGATCCGCCAGCAGTTGGAGCAGCTCGACGATCCGACCACTGCTGAAGCGGCCGCGGGCGTATTGCTAGGGTGGCTCGAGCAGCGCGATGAGGAGCGTGGGTGACGGATCAGACAGATCAGTCGACGAGCGATCCCGTTCCGTTCGATGGGGTCGATTCGGCAGAGTGGCGGTCGCTGCTCGCACGCGGGCGTGTGCAAGGAATCCTGCACGCCGACGAGATCGCCGTGGTGCTCCGCGGTGTCGAGTTGAGCGGCGACGTGCTGTCGCAAGTTCACGAGCAGCTGGCCGCACAGCACATCGCCATCGATGACACGGTCGATGATCTCGAGGCCGCAACAGAAGACACCGAGGGTCTGCTTGCCCGGCGCAAGCAGTTGCGCAACGCCCGGGCGGCGAGCCAACCCGAGGGGACCTCTGGCAGCGCCGACCCGGTGCGGCTCTATCTCAAGGAGATCGGTCGCGTCGACCTGCTCAACGGTGCTGAGGAGCGTCGGCTCGCGCAGGCCATCGAAGAGGGCAACCATGCGGCTGTGCGTCTCGACGATCCCGACCTCGACGCGCTCGAGAAGCGGCGGCTCATGCGGGCAGTTCGCGCTGGCCAAGACGCGAAGAGCGAGTTGATCCAGGCCAATCTTCGCCTCGTCGTCAGCATCGCCAAGCGCTACACGCTGCGCGGCATGCAGTTCCTCGACCTCATTCAGGAGGGCAACCTCGGGCTGATGCGCGCCGTCGACAAGTTCGACTACACGAAGGGCTTCAAGTTCTCCACCTACGCCACGTGGTGGATCCGCCAGGCGATCACCCGCTCGATCGCGGATCAGGCTCGCACGATCCGCATTCCGGTGCACATGGTGGAGAGCATGAACCGGGTACTGCGGATGCAACGCCAGATGCACCAAGAGCTCGAGCGTGAACCAACGCTCGACGAGCTCGCGGCCCGCGTCGGCCTCCCCGCCGATCGGGTTCGCGACCTCCTCAGCATCTCGCAGGATCCGCTGTCGCTCGACTCGCCGCTGGGAGAGGAGGAGGACTCGAGCCTGGCCGACTTCCTCGCCGACCCCAATGCCGATACGCCTGCCGATCTCGCGACCCGATCGAGCCTCGTGCAAGCGGTCGAACTCGCGCTCGGCGAGTTGTCGGAGCGCGAGCAGGAGATCGTACGGATGCGCTTCGGACTCACCGATGGGCAGGCCCGAACGCTCGAAGACGTCGGCAAGGAGTTCGGCGTCACCCGCGAGCGTGTCCGCCAGATCGAAGCCAAGACACTGGCCAAGCTGCGTCACCCGATGCGCAGCCAACGGCTGAAGGAGTTCCTCGACGCCGAGTGAGCCGAGACGACCGTGCGACGTTGGAAGCGAGCCGCTAGCCTCGGGCACGCCTTCCGGGGTAGCTCAGTTGGCAGAGCAGCTGACTGTTAATCAGCGGGTCGCAGGTTCGAGCCC
>JBMOFX010000258.1:0-3975 GCA_049318665.1 Ilumatobacteraceae bacterium
TACTTCTACATCGTGATGCTGCTGATCCTGCTGGGCACCGGGTTCTACCGCGTGTTCGTGCAACACGTCGGGCCCATTCCGGAGTCGATGCTGAGCGAGGGGGCACTTGAGGCCAAGGCGGGGGCATCGAGCCTCGGTCTGCTGATGCTGCTCCGCGCGTTCTCCTCCGGCGCCGTTGCACTGTCGGGCGTCGAAGCCGTGTCCAACGGCGTCCCGGCGTTCCAGAAACCCGAGAGCAAGAACGCTTCGACCACGCTGGTGTGGATGGGGTTGATCCTCGGCAGCTGCTTCCTCGGCGTGTCGGTGCTGGCATCCCACCTCAAGCCGTACCGCGGCGAGGGCGATGGCAATGGCCTCGGGTTGATGGCCGAGTACCTCTACAACGGTCGCGGTGTCATGTTCTGGCTCACGATGATCGCCACCTTCTTGATCCTGATCCTTGCGGCCAACACTGCCTACGCCGACTTCCCCCGCCTCGCATCGATCGTGGCGAAGGATGGCTTCCTCCCCCGGCAGTTCTTCAACCGCGGCGCCCGCCTGGTGTTCTCGAACGGCGTGATCTTCCTCGCGACCATCGCGAGTCTCCTGATCGTTGCGTTCGACGGCGACATCTCGAAGCTGATCCCGCTCTACGCGTTCGGTGTGTTCACCGGGTTCACGCTCAGCCAAACCGGGATGGTGCAGCACCACCGCCGACTCAAGGAGCCGCACTGGCGCGTCAGCATGGTGATCAACGGCATCGGTGCGGTCGCGACCGGCATGATCGCAACGATCGTCGTGGTCTCGAAGTTCACCGAGGGCGCCTGGATCCCGGCACTGCTGATTCCCGTCATGGTGTTCATGTTCCGGAGCATCGGCCATCACTACGACAAGGGGCGAGCCGCGGTCGCCGTCGAACCGGGTTACTGGCCGCGGCGCGAGACGCACACGATGATCGTGTTGGTCGGCGGTGTGAACAAGGGCGTCCTGCACGGCATCCAATACGCTCGGTCGCTCAACCCCGATCGGCTGATGGCTGTCACCGTCGTGAGCGACGACGAGGATCGTCAGCGCATCGAACAGCAGTGGATCGAGCACGACGTGCCGATCGAATTGCACACCGTGTATTCGCCGTATCGTGAGCTCACCGGCCCGGTCATGAAGTTCATCGACGAGATCGACGACCAGTACCGAGACGACGTCATCACCGTCGTCATCCCGGAATTCGTCACCAGTTGGAGCTCGCAGTGGCTCCACAACGGCAGCGCCTTCGCCCTCAAGGCGAAGCTGCTCCACCGTCCGCACACCGCCGTGGTGTCCGTGCCCGTGCACATGCACGACGGCCGGGTGGACGAGAACTGAAACCCAGGAGCAACCCATGCACGTAGTCGTCGTCGGATGTGGTCGAGTCGGTTCCACCGTCGCACGTCAGTTGATCGCCTCCGACCATGACGTGGTCGTGATCGACAAGAACACCGCGGCATTTGCCCGACTGGGAGAGAGCTTCACCGGTCGCACGATGCTCGGGGTCGGATTCGATCGCGGGATGCTGTCGCGAGCGGGCGTCACTGCCGAGAGCGCGGTGCTCGCCGTCACGAGCGGCGACAACTCCAACATCCTCATCGCGCGAGTGGCTCGCGAGACCTTCGGCGTCGAGCGCGTGGTCGCCCGCATCTACGACCCTCGCCGGGCCGTCATCTATGAACGACTCGGCATTCCCACCGTCGCGTCCGTCGCCTGGACTGCTGGCCGAGCACTCCGCCACGTGCTGCCGAACTCGGAGACCACCGAGTGGATCGACCCGTCGGCCGCATTCGGCCTCATCGAGCGGCGAGTGCCGGCCGCCGCTGCGGGACGATCGATCGCCCAGGTCGAACAGCACGGCGTTCGTGTCGCCCTGCTCACCCGGTACGGCGTGGCGCAGCTCCCGACCTCGACGATGCTGCTCCAACAGGACGACCTGCTGCACGTGATCCTGCCCGCTGGGCACGAACACGACGTGTTCGCCGACATCGAAGGGAACCACTGATGAAGGTCATCATCGCCGGAGCTGGCTCCGTCGGCCGTTACATGGCCAAGCAACTGCTCGGCTCGGGCCACGAGGTGACGATCGTCGAACAGTCGAACGCCGTCATCGGACGTCACGGCCAGATTGAGGACTCGGGCTTGCGGTGGCACCAGGGCGACGCCTGCGAGATCGACACGCTCACGGCCGCGGGCTGCACCGATGCCGATGTCGTGGCCGCCGTCACGGGCGACGACGAGGACAACCTGGTCATCTCGCTGCTGGCGAAGCAGGAGTTCGGGGTGCCCCGCGTGGTGGCACGCGTCAACAACCCCGACAACGAGTGGATGTTCACCGAGATGTGGGGCGTCGATCTCTCCGTGTCGACGCCGCACCTGCTCACCGCACTGGTCGAGGAAGCACTCAGCGTGGGCTCGTTCGTGCGTCTGCTGTCGTTCGAGGGAGGCAAGGCCCGTCTTGCGGAGGTGACACTCGCCGCGGAGTCACCCGCGATCGGCGTCGAAATCTCGCGCCTCGGCCTGCCCCGTGAGTCGACCGTGGTCGCCGTGCTCCGCGACGGCCACGTGGTGGTGCCGCGTGGTGACACCGTGCTGCGCGACCACGACGAGGTGCTCGTGCTCGTGAGCGGCGACGCCGAGGACGACGTCCGCCGGATCCTGGTGGGCTGACGCGTGTCGCCGTTGCGCCGCAAGCGCACCGAGGAGGCAACCGCGCCAGCGACCGTCGGCGACCCGCCCACGCCGATCGCCGAGGCAGCGCCGCGTCAACCCGTTCGTGTCGCCGGTCAGGTGATGCGGATGCGGGCCCGGCCAACGACCGGCATCCCTGCGCTCGCCGTCACCGTCAGCGACGACACCGGATCGGTGATCGTCGTATGGACCGGACGCCGCAGCCTCGGCGGCCTCGCGCTCGGGCGTCGCGTCCAGATCGAGGGCGTGGCCATGCGCCGCGGCGACACGCTCGAGTTCACCAACCCCGCCTACACGCTGCTGCCCTGACGCCAACCGGGAGGCTCAGGGAAAGCGGGCGGCCAGCCAGTCGGCAACGATTGCGAGCGCTTCGCGACGATGGCCTTCGAGGTAGTGCGGCGCGCCCTTCAGTTCCACGTAGGTGACGTCGGCCGCGCCAGCTTTGTCGACGATCTCCTTCGCCTGCCGCACGCGGATCTCGGTGTCGGCGGTGGGATGCAGCAGGATCGTCGGCACGGTCACCCTCGGCATGGTGTCGGCGAGCTTCGCGTGGCTCGACAACCCCGACCACGTGCTCAGCCATCCCCGGGCAGTCATCGTTCGCGCGAGTCCACCGCGCCCATAGTTCGCGTCGAACGGATCAGGGAACGCGAACAGCGATCCCATCGGCCGCTCGTCGGGGTCGATCGAGAGATCGAGGTACGCCGGATCGGCGAGCGTTCGATAGATGGTGAGGTACTGGGTGAACACCGCGCGGCGGCGCTGTTCGCGCCACGCGATCGTGTCGGTCGACCGGTCGATACCGCGAAGCCGTGAGCCCGCCGCGCCTGCGTCGTCGATGCTTGCCTTGGCGATGGCATCGATGCGGGCCACTCGCGCTACCTGCGCCGCCCGGTATCGCGCCAGCCACGCCGGGTCGTACTCGCACGGCTCGGGCCACGGCCGCCACCCGTTGTCGGGGTGATACATGTCGAGCTCGGGCACGGTCGCAAACGGGTCGTGTTCGTCGGCAACGCTCGGGTCGATCACCTGCAGCATGAACACGCCCTCGCCGGGGTGCGCCGCCATGCCGATCCAGCCGTCCCCGATGCCGAGTTCGGCCTGGGCGAGCGCCATCAGGCTGCCGCCGCCGGAATTGCCGAGCAGCACCACGGCCTCGGCACCGCGACGCTTCATCTCGGTGTAGACGGTGTTGACGTCGACGATGCAGCTCTCGTGGAGGCAGTCGGTGTCGTTGTTCATGTAGCGCGTGCCGAAGCCGAGCACGGCGTACCCGGCAGC
>JBMOFX010000259.1:0-3968 GCA_049318665.1 Ilumatobacteraceae bacterium
TCGTGAGCAACATCGCTGCCAGCGGGTCGCCCCAGTCGACGCCGAACAGGAGCGCCCCCACCCCGATGATGAGCACCGACTGGAACAGCGACAGCACGAACCACGCGGCGACGAGCCCGAGCACCATGTCGCCGGGGCTGACCGAGCCGGCGAGGGAGCGACGCAGCACACCCGCACGACGCATGCGGACCAGTGCGGCACCGCCGGCGGTGGCGTTGATGAACACGAACAGCACGAGGTTCTGCGGGGCGGTCAGCGCGAAGTCGCTGAGGGTGCCGGCTCGGCCAGACCCGACGTCGGTGACCGCCACCCCGATGGCCTCCAACGAGGGCTGCAGGTCACGCGCCTTCGCCAACGCGACCTCGTCCGACGCACCCGAGGCGTCGGCGGCGAAGCGGGCCGCGTCGAGCGGCGCCAACGTGTCGGCAATAGCGGAGACCAGGACGGTGCGCGCGACGAGGCCCACCTGCGACGCCGGGTCGATGACGAGGTCGATGGCCGACCGCTGTTCGGCGACAGTACGGTCGGTGTCGTCGGCGAAGACGAGGCCGGCACCGATCGCCTGGCGGCGGACCTGGCCGCGCAGGTCGTCGACCGAGTCGAACTCGGTGACCACCACACCGTCGGCGGCCTCGAGCCGCTTGATGATGCCGTCGGTGACCTCGGACGGCGTGCTGCCGCGATGGACGCCCACCGTGAGCGATCCGCCCGTGCCGAAGGTCGCTCCGATGATGACGATCACGGCGACCGGCAGCACGACGAAGAAGAAGAGGGCGGTGCGATCGCTGACGATCTGCCGCAGCACCACGCGCACGAAGGCGCGGACGGCGGCGGTGCGATGGTTCGGGCGGCTCACCCGGTCACCGTCCGGTGGACGAACGCCATGCCGATGCCGCCGAGCACGACGGCGAACAGGGCGAGTACGACGAGGTTCCGGGTGATGTCCCCGATGCCGGCACCATCGACCGCGATGCGGGTGAACGCGTCGAGCGACTGCCCGTTCGGGGTGAATGCTGCGATCCGCCGCAACGCGTCGGGCGAGGTGCCCGGACCCACGAAGTTGCCACCGAGGAGGGCGAGGAGGAACGTCACGGCCGACGTGTAGGCATCCGCCTGCTGCTCGGTGCGGGCGAAGCCACACACGAACGTGCTCACCCCTGCGATCGCGAGCACCGTGGCGACCATCGTGACGATCACCGGCGCGACGGCCCCCCAGCTGGCATCGAAGGCGAGCGACGTGACCGCCCAGACGGTGATGAACCCCGCCAACCCGAGGATCGCCACCGCAGCCACCTTGCCGGCCACGATGTCGGCGGGCCGCGCTGCGGCGGCGAGCATGCGCGGCACCAGGCCGCTTCGGCGCTCGGCAGTGATGCTGCGGGCAGCGAACGAGACGGTGAAGAACAGGAACAGGATCGACATCGAGGCACCGAAGTAGGTGGTCGCATCGAGCGTTCCACCACCCGGAGCGACCTCGGTGTAGGCCGTCGCGGCCGAGTCCTGGAAGTCCCCGAGCGCGTCGGCTCCGACCGGTGCACCGAGCGACGCCGAGGTGACCGCGGCGAGCACGCGGGCTCCCACCCCAGCGGTGTACTGCTGGGCAATCGATCGGGCGATCTCTCCGGAGACCTGTTTGGCAGGATCGCGCAGGACCTCGAGCGATGCTGCGGAGCCCGACGCCACGGCGTCCCCGAACCCGGCCGGCACCACGATCGCAGCGTCGACGTCCCCGTCGTCGACCGCCCGGCGAGCGTCGTCGGCCGTCACCGCCACGAAGGTGACGGGGCTGTCCGCGCTCACGTTGGAGAGCAACCCCTCGGTGAACGGGGTGCTGATGGCACTGCCGTCCGCGTCGGCCACGCCGATCGTGACCGAGAACGACGTGGTGCCGCCGAGCAGCAGGCCGAACACCACGGCCAACACGAGCGGGCCGACGAACGCGGTGAAGATCGCCGAGCGGTTGCGCAGACGCCGCCGGAGCTCGGTTGCGCAGATGAGCGGCGCGGCGGACATCACGCGCTCCGATCCCGCAGCGCCTTGCCGGTGAGGTGGAGAAACACGGCCTCGAGGTTCGGCTCGCGCACCTCGACGCCAGTCAGGGTCATGGCTGTGTCGTTCGCCGTCGCCACGAGAGTTGCGACAGCGCTCGCAGCGTCGTCCACCCCAACCTCCACCTCGCCGTCGCCGACCGTGGCACCGACGACCCCACTGAGCGACCGGGCCGCAGCGGCGAACGCCTCGATGTCGCCGCCGCCGCGCAACACGATGCGATCGTGCTCACCGATCTGCGTGACGAGCTGCCGCTGCGTGCCCTCCGCGATGAGTCGACCGTTGTCGATGATGCCGATCCGGTCGCACAGGCGCTCGGCCTCTTCCATGTAGTGCGTGGTGTAGAGCACGGCCATCCCATGCTCGCTCAGGACCTCGATGCTCTCGAGGATCTGGTTGCGGCTCTGGGGGTCGACGCCCGCGGTCGGCTCGTCGAGAATCAGCAGGGTTGGCTCGTGGAGCAGGCCGACCGCAATGGTGGCGCGACGCTGCATGCCGCCCGAGAACGTGTCGATGCGGTCGTGGGCTCGATCGGCGAGACCGACGAGCTCGAGCACGGCACCGATCCGCAGGTCGAGTTCGCGCCGGCCCATGCCCTGCAGGCGCCCGAAGAAGCGGAGGTTGTCGACGGCCGTGAGATCGTCGAAGAGGGCGGTGTCTTGCGGCACGAAGCCGAGCGCACGCTTCATCGGGTGCGCGACCGCACCGATCGGCACGCCGTTCAACGACACGGTGCCTTCGTCGGCCCGGAGGATCCCGGTGATGAGCGAGATCGTCGTGGTCTTGCCGGCTCCGTTCGGACCGATCAGGCCGTACGTCTCGCCGGCCGAAATCGTGAAGCTCACATGGTCGACGGCGGTGCGCTCGCCGAAACGCCGCACGAGGCCGTCGCACCGGAGGACCGGGTCGATTCGTTCCATGAACAGATAGTATCACTATCTATTCGACGATGCAACCCCTGCCGCGCCGGGGCAGCGAGGACCCGACCTCGCGCCTACGCTGGCGGCCATGACGACGACCGAAGCTGGGGTCCACACGATCGATGGGGTCGAACTGACCCCCAAGCAGGTGGGGATCGAACTCCCCACACCGTTCTCCACTGTCGAGGAAGAGCGACTCCACCGCAAGCAGAAACTCGCGGGTGCGTTGCGCATTTTCGGGCGAGTCGGCTTCGGTGAGGGCGTCGCCGGCCACATCACGGTGCGCGACCCCGAGTTCCCCGACCTGTTCTGGGTGAACCCGTTCGCGGTCAGCTTCCGCCACATTCGCGTGAGTGACCTCATCCTGGTCGACCACAACGGCGACGTCGTCTACGGCACCCGTCCCGTCAACCGAGCAGCGTTCGTCATCCACTCCGCCGTGCACGAGGCTCGGCCCGACGTGATTGCCGCGGCGCACAGCCACAGCGTCCACGGCAAGGCGTTCAGTTCGCTCGGCGTTCCGCTCGATCCGATCACGCAGGACTCGTGCATCTTCTACGAGGACCACACGATCATCACGGCCCAACGCGGCCGGGTGCAGTTCGGCGTGGAGGATGGACGCGAACTCGTCTCGCAGTTCCCCACCGGCAAGGCCGCGATCCACCAGAACCACGGGTTGTTCACCGTCGGAGCGACGGTCGACGCGGCGGCGTTCTGGTTCCTCTCGATGGACCGCTCGTGCCAGGCGCAGCTCCTGGCGATGGCCGCTGGCACCCCGAAGCTGATCCCGCACGAGGACGCCGTCTACACGCGTGAGCAGACGGCGCATCCGATCGCCGGGTGGTTGAGCTTCCAGCCGTTGTGGCAGGAGATCTGCCGCACCGACCCCGACCTGTTCGAGTGAGCCGGCGCGCCGAACGCGGCGCGCTCGATCGGTTCTCCCCGGAGGCGCTGTTCGTCTTCTCGGGCATCTCGCAGTACACCGGCGCGGTCATCGCC
>JBMOFX010000260.1:0-3960 GCA_049318665.1 Ilumatobacteraceae bacterium
TGTTCGACCATCCCGACTCGGTGCCCGCTCGCGCGGTCACCGGCCCCACCCCGACCGAGGCCCCTGGCCATGGGCGCACGGTCGCCGTGCCCGGCAGTTGGACGATGCAGGGCGTGGGCGACCTCCCGCACTACACCAATGTGCAGATGCCGTTCCCGGGTCCGCCGCCCGCGCTGCCGGCTCGGAATCCCACCGGCGTGTATCGACGCAGCTTCACCGTCGGGCGCGGCTAGCACAGCCACCGCGTCGTGCTCCACATCGGTGGGGCCGAGAGTGTGCACGCGGTGTACCTCAACGACGTGCTCGTCGGGTACGGCACCGACAGTCGGCTGCCGAGCGAGTACGACATCACCGAGCACCTCCAGGCGGGCGCCAACCACCTGGCCATCGTGGTGATGCGCTACAGCGCGCTCAGCTACGTGGAAGACCAGGATCAGTGGTGGATGGCGGGCCTGCATCGCAGCGTGTTCGTCGAGGCGCGGCCGCTCGTGCACGTGGCCGATGTGCGCTGCACGACCGACTTCGAGCCGGCAACCGGTGTGGGCCGGGTGGGGGTGACCACCGAGGTCGGCTTTGTTCGCGCCCCCGAGCCAGGGTGGACGGTGCGTGCCACGCTGCGCGGGCCCAACGGCCGGACCGTGGGGGCAGCACGCACCGCAACCGTCCCCGACCGGTTCGAGTCGCCCTACGTGTTCCGCGGACACGTCGTCACCGCCAGGTGGGACGTCCCGCGTGCCGCGGCATGGTCGGCGGAATCGCCGTCGCGGTACGAAGCCACCGTCGAGTTGCTGAGTCCATCCGGCAAGGTGGTGGAGGCGACGACCCAGCGGATCGGCATCCGCCGAGTCGAAGTGCGCGACCGCCAGCTTCTCGTCAACGGCCAACCCATCTGGGTGTTCGGCGTCAACCGTCACGATCACCATCCCGACAAGGGCAAGGCCGTCAATGCGGCCGACATCCGTCGCGACCTCGAAGTGATGCGGGCCCACAACATCACGGCGATCCGCACCTCCCACTACCCGAACGACGACGTGTTCTACGACCTCTGCGACGAACTCGGGATGTACGTCGTCGACGAGTCGAACATCGAGAGTCACGCGTACAACACGAGTATCTGCCATGACGAGCGGTACCGCCCCGCGTTCGTCGAGCGCGGCGCACGCATGGTGCAGCGCGACCGCAATCACCCGTCGATCATCATGTGGAGCCTCGGCAACGAGAGCGGCTACGGCGCGAATCACGACGCGCTCGCCGGATGGATCCGACGTGCTGACCCGTCGCGGCCCCTTCACTATGAGGGCGCGATCTTCCACGGTCCGCTCGACACGCGTTGGGTGACCGGTGGCCGTCACGCCTCCGACGTCGTGTGTCCGATGTACGCACCGATCGACGCGATCCGTGAGTACGGCGAGTCGGGCCTCGGTGATCGACCGCTGATCCTGTGCGAGTACAGCCACGCGATGGGCAACTCCAACGGTTCGCTCGCCGACTACTGGCAGGTGATCACGACCACGCCGGGCCTCCAGGGCGGGTTCATCTGGGAGTGGAAGGACCATGGTCTGCGGCGCCAACTCGCCGACGGCACCTGGCGGCTGGCCTACGGCGGCGACTTCGGCGACACGCCACACGACGGCAACTTCGTCGCCGACGGTCTGGTGTCGTCCGATGTGGTGCCGCACCCTGCGATGCGCGAAGTGGCCTGGGTGTACCGCCCCGTCACCGTGGCGGCAGGTCGCCGACGTGGCACCCTTCGTGTCGCCAACCGACAGTCGTTCGTCGGCCTGCGCGACTACACCGCCAGGTGGGAGCTGCTCGTCGACGGCGAAGTCGTCCGGCGCGGTCGGCTGACGCTGCCGGATATCGCGCCGCACGCGTCGGTCGAGATCCCCCTGCCCTCCGCCGTTGCTGGCGCGGTGCCCGCGGGTACGACCGAGGTGCATCGCTCCGTGCATCTCTCGGTGCGGTTCGAGACCAAGCGTGATCACTGGTACGCGCCCGCGGGTCACCTCGTGGCGTGGGATCAGATCGAGCTACGCGCGGCACGGCCCCGCCGCGCACCGCGAGCCAAGCCGGTCGCCGACCGAGCGCGGCACACCGCGATCGACGATCTCCTCGTCGCACCGGTGTCGTTGTCGCTCTTCCGAGCACCCGTCGACAACGACGGGTTCAAGTTGATGCCCGACCTGTCGCGACGGATCGGCGTCGGCGGTCAGGCACTCGTGCGGTGGCAGGACGCGGGCGTCGACCGCCTCCCCGCCGACGAACTCGTCGAGCACACGTGGTCGCGCGTTGTTGATAGTGACGGCGACAGTGACGGCGATAGTGACGGCGACAGTTGCATCTATCGGCACCGGATCGTCGTGCCCGATCACCTTGCCGATCTTCCACGCGTCGGCGTCACGTTCTCTCTCCCGGCGGGCTTCGAACAGCTTCGCTGGTTCGGACGCGGGCCACATGAGTGCTACCCCGATCGTCAGGCCGGCGCGATGCTCGGCATCTGGGAGGCCGAGCCCGACGAGTCGCCGTATCTCGTGCCGCAGGAGTTCGGGCTGCGTACCGACTGCCGCTGGTTCGAGATCACCGACCCGACCATGCGGCGCACCCTTCGGATCGACGTGCTCGAGCCGATCGCGTTGCACATGTCGGCCACCCATCACACGGCGCACGATCTCTACGCCGCCGCGAACGAGGCCGACCTGATCGCGCGCGACGAGCTGATCGTCCACCTCGACGTCGCCCACCGCGGCCTCGGGACCGCCAGTTGCGGCCCCGACGTGCTCGACCGCTACCGCCTGGCCGCCGGCACCTTCTGCTTCGGATACCGGTTGACTCTCCTGCGATGAGGCGCCGATCGTGGGGATGGCTGCTGGCGTTGCCGGCCGCGCTCGCCACCATCGTCGTCCTCACGGCACCGTTCAGTGGCTTCCATCAACAGCTGTTGCTCGCGGGAACCCCGGGAAGATTCACCGCCGCCGTGGTTCGAGGCGGGCGCTCGAACGCTCGGCTCGCGCTCTGGCTCGTCAACGTGTTCGCGCTGGCGTGGCTGCTCACGGTCCCGAGGGCGATGCGGGCCGGTCTCGAACGCTGGTCTCCGGAACGCCGCCGGACCGTGCCGCTGTGGCTCGTCGCGCCATCGTTGGCCATCGCGGGAGGCTGGGTGATCCTCGCCGGCAATGCGGTGGCGCTCTTCCTCGTCGGGAAGGGACGCCCGCCGACCGTGCTGGTGCTGCTCGTCGCGTGCCTCGGGTGGGCGCGGTGGCTGTGCATGCTGGTCGCACTTGCAGGAGTGCTCGCGCTGGTGATCGGCCCGCTCGTGGCGCCGTTCGTCCGACCGACGATGCGACGACTGTTCGGTTGGCTCGATCCGCCGGCAGTGGCCGGCAGCGTGTCGCCGTCGCAGGCCGCGTCGCAGGCCGCGTCACACGCCGCGTCGCAGGCCGCGTCACACGCCGCGTCGCAGGCCGCGTCGCAGTCCGAGAGCACAGGTCCCGCGGTGGCGGTGTGCGTCTCGGGCGACGGCCCCGCAGCAGCAGCCGTCGCCGTCGGAGCGCTCGGTGAGCTCGACGCCGCTGGCGTGATGCGCGGTGCTCGATGGCTGGTCACCGACTCGGGCACGTCGGCAGGTGCGCTCGCATGGAACGGCGCGGCAGGTGACGTCGAGCGTGCAGCGTCCCGGCTCGGAGCGTTCCGTGCCCGTCGGTTCAGCTTCGTCGGTGGGGTCTCGACCGTTGCGAGCAGTGCGCTGGTGGTGATCGTGGCCGCAGTCGCCGGCGCGTATCTCATCGGTGCCGGGCTCGGGGCGCTCGTTCGCACCCACGCGATCCATCCGGACTTTCCGTTCGCCGATCGGAGCCATCAGGCCATCCTCGACCTCCGCGGCCTGTTCGGCCTTCGCTTCCTCCTGCCGCCGGTCGTGCTCGGTGTCGTGGCGTACGGGCTGCGCTTGGCCGATCGCCGCCG
>JBMOFX010000261.1:0-3958 GCA_049318665.1 Ilumatobacteraceae bacterium
CAGCTTCCCCGGCGCGACGCTGCAGACTCGCGTGCACCTCTTCGGGCAGATCGCGCACCAAGACATTCGGCATGCTTGCATTCTGCTATCAGCGTGACCACAAGGCAACCTGTTCCTCCTGCGGCTCACAGGCAGTTCTGGGGGGCAGAGGTCCGACCTTTGGCGCCATGTGGCGGTCTGCAACCAGATCACGGCAAAGGTCGGACCCGTGGAGGCGGTGGACGTCGGACGCATTCGCTGGAAGGCTCCGGGGCATGCGGATCTCGTTGTTCAGTGCGAAGCCCTACGACGTAGCGGCGTTCGCGGCGGCCAACGCTGACCATCGGTTCGTGATCGATCCGTACGACGACCGACTCCGACGGGCGACGGCGCCGTTGGCGGTCGGCGCGGACGGCGTGTGCATCTTCGTCAACGACATCGCCGACGACGAGACGCTCACGATCCTGGCAGCGGGCGGTGTCCGCCATGTGGCGTTGCGGTGTGCTGGGTTCAACAACGTCGACCTCGACGCGGCGAGCCGCTTGGGGATGACCGTCGTGCGCGTGCCGGCCTACTCCCCCAACGCGGTCGCCGAGCACACGATCGCGCTGATCCTCGCCCTCAACCGTCGGATCTACAAGGCCTACAACCGAGTCCGCGACGGCAACTTCTCGCTCGACGGACTCGTGGGTTTCGACCTCGCGGGCAAGACGGTCGGCATCGTCGGGACGGGCCGCATCGGGGCGTTGGTGGCGCGGCTGCTCTGGCACTTCCGGTGCCGCGTGATCTGCCATGACCCGATCGAGAACCCCGGCTTGGTCGAGTTGGGCGTCGAGTACGTCAGCCTCGCCGACCTGTGGTCCCAAAGCGACGTGATCAGCCTCAACTGCCCGCTGTCGGCCACAACCCACCACCTCGTGTCGACCGATGCGATTGCAGCGATGAAGCCGGGCGTCATGCTCGTCAACACCGGTCGCGGCGCGCTGATCGACACGGTCGCGGTGATCGACGGCCTCAAGCGTGGCCAGATCGGTTCGCTCGCGCTCGACGTCTACGAGGAAGAGGGCGAGCTGTTCTTCGAGGACCGCTCGGGCGAAGTGATCGACGACGACGTCTTCTCCCGCCTCCTGACCTTTCCGAACGTGCTCATCACCGCCCATCAAGCGTTCCTCACGCGAGAGGCGCTCGGAGCGATCGCAGACACCACGCTCGCCAACCTCGACGACCTCGCCGCCGGCCGACCCTGCCCCAACGTCGTCAACGCCTGAGTCGCCGCGCGTGGCCATGCGCGGCAAGCCTGGGTAGCGTGTGGCGCCCGACCAAGGAGGCTCACCGCATGAGCGAGACCCCCGAAGCCACCTCAGAGCGCCGCAAGGTCACCGTGCCCGAGATCGTCTCGTGGAAGGCGACCGGCCGGAAGATCACGATGATCACCGCGTACGACGCGACGTTCGCTCGACTCGTCGACGAAGCCGGCATCGACACGATCCTCGTCGGCGACAGCGTTGCCACCGTCATGCAAGGCGCCGCCAACACCATTCCCGTCGAGCTCGACGAGATGGCATACCACGTGCGTTCCGTCGCCCGGGCCAAGCCCAAGGCCCTCATCATCGGTGACCTGCCGTTCGGTAGCTACCAGGTGAGCCCGCAGCAGGCGGTGCAGTCGTCGGTGCAGCTGATGAAGTCGGGTGCCGAGAGCGTGAAGCTCGAAGGTGGCGTGGCGATGGCCGACACGATCCATGCGATCAGTCGCGTCGACATTCCCGTGGTCGCCCACATCGGACTCACGCCGCAGAGCTACCACCGGATGGGTGGCCATCGTGTGCAGGGTCGCCACTCCGGTCATGAGGCAGGCGGGCGCGAGCGCCTGCTCGAGGACGCTCATGCGGTGGAGCAGGCAGGCGCATTCGCGGTGGTGATCGAAGGTGTGCCGCTCGATCTCGCGGCCGAGATCACCGACAAGTTGTCGATCCCGACGATCGGCATCGGGGCCGGAGCGCACTGTGACGGCCAGGTGCTGGTGCTGCACGACGTGCTCGGTCTGTCCGAGCGATCGCTGAAGTTCACCAAGGCCTACGTCGATCTGCGGTCGCAGGTGGTCGACGCGACACGCGCGTACGTCGCCGAGGTGCGCGACGGCAGCTGGCCCGACGACGGCCACTCGTTCCACTGAGCGGCGTGATGGAACTGCTGAACTCGCCCGCAGCGGCGCGCGCCTACTCCGACGCGCAACGGGCGACCGGGCATCGCGTTGCCCTCGTACCGACCATGGGAGCGCTGCACGCAGGACACCTCGCGCTGGTCGACGAAGCGCGCAAGCACGCCGACATCGTGGTGGTCTCGATCTTCGTCAACCCGTTGCAGTTCGACGTGCGCGCCGACTTCGACCTGTACCCGCGGCCGATCGACGACGACCTCGCCGCCTGCGACGCCATCGGGGTCGACGCCGTCTACGCCCCCACGGCAGCTGCGATGTATCCGGCGGGGTTCGACACCCACGTCGAGCCCGGCAGCCTTGCGCACGGATGGGAGGGCACGCACCGCGTCGGCCACTTCCGTGGCGTCACCACCGTGGTCGCGAAGCTCCTCGCGGCCACACGTCCGGACGTTGCCGTCTTCGGGCAGAAGGACGCGCAGCAGTTGGCGGTGATCCGCCGAATGGTGCTCGATCTCGACCTGGGGATCGACGTGATCGGCGTCCCGACGATCCGCGAGCCGGACGGCCTCGCGCTCAGCAGCCGCAACACCCGACTCACACTCGCCGAGCGAACGGCGGCGCGCTGCATCCCGAGTGCGCTGGCTGCAATACGGCATGCATGGCACGCCGGCGAGCGCGATGCGGCAACGCTGATCGCGATCGGATCAGCGACGATTGCCGCCGAGCCGATGGCCCGATCGGAATACCTCGCGATTGTCGACCCCGTCACGTTCGAATCGGTCGCAATCGCCGGGCCCGACGCGCTCGTCGTGGTTGCGACCTGGGTCGGCGACGTCCGACTCATCGACAACGCGGCGGTCAGCTCTCCAGCAACCCCGTAAGCGCAATCGTCATCGCAATCGCATTGATGATGGCGTGCGCGATCATGGTCGGACCGATTCGCCGGAACCGGTAGGCGGAGAAGCCGAGCACGGCGCCCGCCCCGCTGAGGATCAACACCAGGCCAATGTTGCCCGCCCCGCGCACGGGGTCGAAGTGCGCCAATCCGAAGACAACGGCCTGCACGCCGACGGCCAATGGTGCACCCATTCGACTCCGCAAGCCGCGCATCACGACCCCGCGGAAGACCATCTCCTCGATGATCGGGGCAGCCACGACGGCAAGGATGAGCAGCGAGATGATGTAGCCGCGAGTTGCCGACCCCTGACCGTCGATCGGCTCGACGTTGCTCGTGAGCGGGATGCGAAACACGAGGATGAGCGTGCCGAGCACGATTTGCGAGGCGATGCAACCGAGCCACGTGACGGGACCCCAACCGGCGTCCACCTTTCGGATGTAGAGGCCGGTGTCGGCTCGCAGCGAACGCGATCCGACGCGGTAGCTCGCCAACCAGCAGAACGCGAGCACCGGCCCGTACCCGATCAGCCCGGCGATCGCGACGTACACAGGGATCGGCCAGTCGTAGTTGCTCAGCCATTCGAGGATGTACCTGCTGAGCACGAGCGAGGCGAGGGTCGCGACCATCGCCCCCAGTGCCATCGACAGCGGCAGTTGCGGGTGGGGCGGCGGCGGAGGTGGCGGGCGATGCGCCACGTGTTCGGTCCATCGACGACCGTCCCAGTACCGGACCGAGTCTCGTCGCGACGGGTCGGGGTACCAGCCGGCTGCGTACACGGGTGCGACTGTAGAGCGCGCAGGGGCGGAACGCCTTTCGAACGGCAGGTACCATCCGGCGATGGGCATTCCGGCACCTGGTTCGTTGTGGTTCGACACGTTGCCGGTCGACGACCGGACCGCCTCGCGACCGGCGCTCGACCGTGA
>JBMOFX010000262.1:0-3925 GCA_049318665.1 Ilumatobacteraceae bacterium
GCGATGTAGCGGTACGGGTGCGCGAGCGGCCAGCTCGGGAACGTGTTGGTGCTGAACCGGCTGTGCACCAGCGCCAACGCGCTCTCGACGCGCTCGTCGCCGAGGTCGGGAAAGAACTCAGCGAGCTGCGGTGTGGTGAACATGCCCTTGTAGACGAGCGTCCGACTGCTGAGCGACGGGAAGTAGGTGCTCTGCTCGTTCGGCAGCTCGTGCTCGATGCGCTTGCGGGCCACGAACAGGCGGCGGTCGAGGGCGATCCCACCCGCCCCGTCCGCGTCGGCCACGAACAGCTGCTTGAAGCTCGGCATCACTGCACGAGCGCTCGTGCCAAGGCAGTCCGGACGGATCGGCACGTTGCGCCACCCGATCGTGACGAGACCCTCGTCGGCGACGATCGCTTCGATCGAACTCTGCGCCTTCTCCGCGTCGGCGGGGTCGGCGGGCAGGAACGCCAGGCCGACCGCGTACTCCCCCAGCGGGGGCAGCGCGAATCCGGCGACCTCGCGGAGGAAGCGGTCGGGCACCTGGATCAGAATGCCAGCGCCATCACCACTGTCTGCCTCGGCACCCGTTGCGCCGCGGTGCTCCATGTTGCACAGCGCCCCGATGCCGAGGTCGACGATGGAACGACTGCGAACGCCGTCGATGTTCGCGACGAAGGACACGCCGCAGGCATCGTGTTCGAACCGCGGGTCGTAGAGACCCGAGGGGGCAGGAAGATCGGAACGCATGTTGTCGGCTCCACAGAAGTCGAAGGTCGGCTGGCGTGGCGCACGAGACAACGTTGGCTCGAACGGTGACGAGGATGTTACGCACGTGCGCAGCCGGTCGCCAACGCCTTTCCCGAATCGTTCGCAGGCCACACGGCGCGATGCAAGAATGCGGTGATGAGCATTCCTCCGCCACCGCCGCCATCCGGACCGCCTGGTTGGGGAGCCCAACCGTCGTACGGCCACACGATCGAGCACCCCAACGGCGTCACGATCCTCGTCCTCGGGATCCTGTCGCTCGTGGTGTGCGGCGTGCTCGGCCCGTTCGCGTGGAGCATGGGCAACAAGGCGCGGGCGGAGATGCGGGCCAACCCCGGCGTCACCTACTCCAACGAAGGCATGATCACCGCTGGCCGTATCTGCGGCATGGTGGCGAGCGCAATGCTCGCACTGGTCGCCGTGATGTTCGTCGTCTTCATTCTCCTCGCCTTGGTCGGCGCCGCTGCTGGTGGGTGAGCTCCATGACGGACATCCCTCCCTTCAACCCGCCGCCGCCGCCGCCATTTCCCCCAGCAGGGCCTCCAGTCTGGGGAGGGGCACCTGACGCACCCCAGGAGTCGCCAGGGCGAGCGTTCGCCATCACATCCCTGGTGCTCGGTTGCATGTCAGTGCTGTGCTTCGGGCCTTTGACGGCGATCCCCGCCATCGTCTTCGGGTCGATCTCGATCAGTCAGGCCAAGCGTGCCGGCCAGAAACCACCGGGGATGGCGGTGGCTGGCATTGTCCTCGGCATCGTGTTCACCGCGATCAGCGCGCTCTTGATCGCCATCAACCTGGCCCGTCTGTGAAAGAATCTGCCCATGAGTAGCGTGCCGCCGTACAACCCGCCCCCTCCCCCGATCGGCTCGACGCCGGGTGGAAACCCCAGCGTCATCAGCCACCCGAAGGGAACGAGCATCTTGGTGTTCGGCATCCTGTCGTTGGTGTGCTGTCCCCCTCTGGGGATCCTCGCCTTTATCAACGGCAACACGGCGCTTGCGGAGATGAACGCCAACCCGGGCATGGTCTACGCCAACCGGAGCAGCATCACCACCGGCCGCATCCTCGGGATCATCGGTATCGCCATCGCGATCATCGGCGCTGTTGGCAGCAGCATCAACTTCCTGGTCCGCTGACGCACCGGCCCGCCGGTAGTCTCGCGGCGTGCCGGAACGAGTTCGAAAGATCGCGATCGTCACGATCGCGATCGGGCTCGTGTGGTTCGCGATCTCCGTTGCGTGGGCGGTTCGCCCGCAGACCGATTCGGTACCGGTGGGCATCGACAAGTCCGTCGAACCCGCCGGCAAGCCGTTGTCGGTCGATGTGCAATGCAACGGCGCCTTCGATGCCACCGCACGCGATGGCGAACTTCCCACGTTGCCGGCTCAACCGGCCGGCGCGCCAGCGTTGGAGTTTCAGCGCGAGCCGTGTGAGCTCGTCCACAGCGACGCTCGACTCGTGCTTGCCATCAACACCGTGGTCCTGCTGCTGTTGCTCGGCGGGTGTGCGGCAGTGTTGACGAGTCGACCGCGCCGGGTCTTCAGGGCTCAGGCGTCGGCGTAGCTGGCCGGCCGCTTCTCGAAGTGTGACATCACGGCCTCCACCTGATTGGCGCGGCCGATCAACGAGCCGATCACACGGCGCTCCTCGGCGAACTGCTGCGCGGCGTCAGCGTGGAGGATCCCGTTGAACAGGGCCTTCGCGCCGCGGACGGCAGTCGGGCTGCGTTCCGCGATCTCGTGCGCCATCGCGAGGGCGTCGTCGTGCGGGGTGTCGCTCAGGCGAGTTGCCAGACCGAGCGCGAACGCCTCGCGCCCGTCGAACACGCGAGCCGTGAAGGTGAGCTCCTTGGCCACGTCGGGCCGCACGAGCTGCGACAGCACGAGGGTGCCGGTCATGTCGGGGACGAGACCCCAGTACACCTCACGAACGCTGAGTTGCGTGTCGGGGTGGACGATGCGGATGTCGGCACCGAGACAGATCTGGATGCCACCACCGAGCGCATGACCGTGGACGGCGGCGATCACCGGCACGGGGATCTCCTGCCACACCCAACTCACCTGCTGACCGAGGTGCGTGATCCGACCGTCGCTCATCGCCCCGGGGTTGCCCTCGTCGTTGGCCGGGCCAGTGCCACCGGCCATCGATTGGAAGCTGGAGAAGTCGAGGCCGGCGCAGAACGACGAGCCCTCACCGCTCAGCACGACGGCTCGGACGCCCGGCTCGGTCTTCAGCCGTTCGCCGGCCTCGGCCAGCGCGGTGAACATGGCACCGTCGAGTGCGTTGCGCTTGTCGGCGCGCGTCATGCGCACGTCGGCCACGCCGTGGGAGATGGAGATGTGTACCCGATCGCTCATGGCACGAGTCTGGCAGGCGAACGCCGCACGGCTCGCAGCGTGTACGACGCGGGAAACCGGTCAGTTCCCTCGGGCAGCCACCACTCCCCCTCGTCGTCGGACACCATCCACCCCGTCGCATCCCACGGCACCGATCGGTGCTCGTCGAACAGCGTCACGTCGAAGCCGGCGTCCCAGAGCGCGTTGAAGATCTCCGCCAAGCCGTGGTTGAACGAGACGATCTCGGGCGAGTCCAGCTCGCCCTCATGATCGACGTAGGTCGTCGACTCGACGAAGCGTGTCCCGCCAGGCACCTCGAAGTACGGGAACTCGACCACGAGGAGCCGATCCGGACGCGGGTCGGACAGGGCGTACAGCATCGGGTGACCCTCGCGGATGAACAGCGATCCGCCGGGTCGGAGGAGCGCCGCAACGATCGTCGCCCATCGGCGAACATCGGGCAACCAACACAGCGCGCCAATGCCGGTGTACACGAGGTCGAACCGCTCGGCCCCCAGCGCTTCCACCGCGCCATCCACGTCGCTCAGCACGTAGTCGATCGAGGCACCGTGTTGCACCGCAAGCCGTCGCGCCACCGCAAGCGCAGGCTCGGAGAAGTCGAGTCCGGTGACGCTGCGTGCACCAAGGCGCGCCAGCGACAATGTGTCGGTGCCGATGTGGCACTGCAGGTGAACCACGTCGAGCCCAGCGATGTTGCCGAGTCGGGGCAGGTCATAGCGAACCACCCCCGACAGGTGGGTCGGGTCGGCGAAGCGATCGAGGCCGTACCCCTGTTCGTGGAAGTCCACGCGGCTATCCCAGTTCGCACGGTTGATCCGG